>JAIELO010000162.1 GCA_019752915.1 Burkholderiaceae bacterium | reverse complement strand
GTGAAAGCCCTGAGTGGCCGTCTGGTACCGGGCATGTCGGCGATTGCCGAAGTGGCCGTCAAGCAGAGTGGCGCCGCCGCCGATGCTAAAGCTGCCCCTGCTCATTAAGGAGCCGCATCATGGCTAGCACGACCCACGACGCGCCGAGACCTGGCGAGAAAGTCACGGCACGCACCTGGATGGCGGTGGCGGCCGGGATGCTGGGCGCCTTCATGGCGGTGCTCGATATCCAGATCACCAACTCCTCGCTGAAAGATATTCTCGGTACGCTTTCGGCCACGCAGGAAGAGGGGTCGTGGATCGCCACGGCCTATCTGGTGGCCGAGATCATCATCATTCCGATGACCGGTCTGATGACGCGCGTGTTCGGTTTGCGCGCCTACATGATCGGTACCACTTCGCTGTTCCTGATCTTCTCGACGCTGTGTGGCTTCGCATGGAATCTGCCCAGCATGATCGTGTTCCGCATGCTGCAGGGCTTTACCGGCGGTGCGCTGATTCCGATGGCGATGACGCTGGTGATGCTCAAACTGCCGGCCAGCAAACGCGCCACCGGGATGGCCATCTTCGGGCTGACCGCTACGCTGGCACCCTCCATGGGGCCGACCTTCGGCGGCTATCTGAGCGAGCTGTATGGCTGGCCCTCGATCTTCTATATTAACTGGGGCCCCGGCCTGCTGCTGATCGCCGGTATCGCGCTGGGACTGGACAAGGAAAAGCGCCAGCTGCATCTGCTGCGTAACGCCGACTGGCTGGGTATCGGCCTGATGGCCATGGGCCTGGGCAGCCTGACGATTTTCCTCGAAGAGGGCAATAGCAAGGACTGGTTCGAATCGCGCTTCATCATCACCTTCGCAGCAATGGCCATCATCGGTCTGCTGGGCTGGGCGGTGACGGCGGCCACCCGCAAGCAGCCGTTCGTCAATCTCGGTCTGTATGGCCAGCGTAACTTCTTCGCTGCCACCGCGCTGTCGATGGCGATGGGTATGGGCTTGTATGGCTCGTCCTTCCTGCTGCCGCTGTATCTGGGGCAGATCGCCGGTTACTCGCCGATGCAGATCGGTGAAGTGATTATGTGGGCCGGTCTGCCGCAACTGTTGATCATGCCGTTCGTGGCCAAGCTGTCGTCGAAAGTCGATAACCGGATTCTGTGCACTTTCGGCCTGTTGCTGTTCGGTGGCTCCTGCCTGATGAATGCCTACATGGACGCGACCACCGGCTACGACCAGCTGCTGCTGTCGCAAGTAGTGCGTGCGCTCGGCCAGCCGTTTGTAATGCTGACGCTGTCGAACTTTGCCATGAACGGCATCCAGCCGAAGGATATGCCATCGGCCTCGAGCCTGATCAACATGACCCGTAATCTGGGGGGCTCGATTGGGATTGCGCTACTGGCGACGGCGCTCACGGCGCGCGAACATTTCCATTCGCAGCGGCTGGGTGAAGCGGTGACCGGCTATGCCGCTGCAACGCAGGAGCGTCTGGCAGCGCTGACCCAGTCCTTCATCGGCAAGGGTTACGACGCCACTACCGCAGGCGATATGGCACTCAAGGCGATTGACGGCATTGTGCGGCGCGAAGCGTATGTGATGGCCTACAACGATGGCTTCTTCCTGGTGGCGATGGTGCTGCTGGGCTGCATCGGCGTATTGTGGTTCTCGGATAAAGTGAAAGCCCCTTCGGGTGGCGGTGGCGGTGCGCATTAAGCGACGCCACAACAAATCAAATACAAGTGAGGTAACACCATGTTGAATTCCGCTTTCCAACGTCTGACATTGGCTGCTGCGGTGGCACTGGCCGTCAGCGGCTGTGCGACCGTCGGCAGTGACTTCTCGGCGCCGCCCGTGGTCGCGGATGCCGCCTTCCGTCATCAGGGGGCAAACCATGCTGACGCAGCGCGCCTGCCGACCCAGTGGTGGTCGGTGTTCCATGACGCGACGCTCGACCAGCTCGAACAGAGCGCACTGCGCGATAACCCGAGCGTGAAAGCCGCTGCGCAGCGGCTGGTGCAGGCGCTGGAGCAGGCCGGCGTCACCCGTTCTAGCCAGCAGCCGCAGATCAATGCGCGCACCTCGGTGGGTAATTCGCGTACCTCGGCGGAAACCTCGCAGGGGCTGGCGCTGGGTGGCCGTTCGATCAAGGGTAATGACTATCAGGTCGGTGTATCGCTGTCGTATGAAGTCGATCTGCTGGGCCGGGTGCGCCGCATGGTCGAGGCATCCGACGCACAGGCTCTGGCTGCCGAAGCGGATCGCGATGGCGTGCTGTTGCTGCTGTCGTCGCAGGTGGCGACCACCTACTGGCAGTTGCGCGGTCTAGATGCCGAAATGGCGATTCTGAACGGCGCGCTCGATACCCGCCGTGAGACGGAAGAACTGGTGACGGCACGCTTCAATGCCGGCCTGTCGAATGAACTCGATGTGTCGCGGGCACGCATCGAACGCGCCAATGCGCAAGCCGATCTGCATGAAGTGCAGCGTCAGCGCAATCTGCTGGAACATAGTCTGGCGACGCTGGTTGGCGCTTCGCCGTCGGCCATGCTGATGGCCGCTACTGTGGACGCCAGGTCCGGAGCCGGCGCTGTGAACTTGCCGCAGCCACCCGCTATTCCGGTTGGTCTGCCTGCCAGCCTGCTGGGGCAGCGCCCCGATCTGGCGGCCAGCGTTGCCACCCTGCGCGCGACCAATGCGCAAATCGGCGTGGCCGAAGGCGCGTTTTATCCATCGTTTAGCCTGACGGGTAATTTCGGCTTTGCTTCGGAGAGCTTGCGCAATCTCGGCAACGGCGCGGCGCGTCAATTCGGTGCCGGCCCACTGGCCCTGTCGCTGCCACTGTTTGATGGTGGCCGCAACAAATCCAATCTGGCGGTGGCCAAGGCGCGCTATGAAGAGGCGCTGGCAAATCACCAGACCAAATTGCTGACGGCATTGCGCGAAGTGGAAGATGCGCTGTCGGACGTGCAGCAGCGCCAGTTGCAGGGCGAAGCGCAAGCGACCTCGCAGGTGGCGGCAGCGCGTGGCTATCTGGTGGCACGCGCCCGCTACGAGCGCGGTGTGTCGAGCTATCTGGACGTGACCGATGCCCAGCGTAGTTCTCTGGCAGCCGATCGCGCTGCGGTGCAGATCAACACCCAGCGCCTGCTGGCAGCGGTCTCGGTGGCGCGTGCACTGGGCGCTGGCTGGCAGCCTTCGGCACAATTGGCGAGCGTCACCAGTTCGGCGAAGGACGGCGCGCCGCAAGCTGCGACGCGCTAAGCTGCCCGGCTGTGTGGATTACAATACGAGCCTCACTTTCGCCGAGGCTCGTATGAAGAAAATGCTCCCCCCATTATCGCTGGCGCTGGCGCTGACCTGTGCCGGTGCTGCCGGTGTTGCCAGTGCCGCCAGCGCTACCAGTGCTGCGCCGGCCAGTGTCGCCGAACTGCAGCGCATGAACAAGCGTTTTGCGCCCGTGGCGCTGACGGCCGATACCAGTGCGCTGTCGGCTGGCGATAAGAAGGCCATCGTCAAACTGATCGAAGCGGCCAAGATTCTCGACGTGCTGCAACTGCGCCAGCGCTGGTCCGGCAACGAAGCCCTGTGGGCGGCGCTGCAACGCGATCATAGCCCGCTGGGCAAAGCCCGTCTCGACTACTTCTGGCTCAATAAAGGTCCTTGGTCTATCCTCGACGACCATCAGCGCTTCCTGCCCGCCGAAGTGGCGGGGATCGCGATTCCCGACCATAAGCCAGCGGCGGCCAATTTCTATCCGCAGGGCGCCAGCAAAGCGGCACTGGAAAGCTGGATCAATGCGCTGCCTGCTGCGGAACGGGAACGGGCCCAGTGGTTCTTTACCACCATTCGCCAGAATGCTGCCGGCCAGTTCGTCGCGGTGAACTATTCGGACGAATACAAACCGGAGCTCGAGCGCGCTGCGGTGCTGTTGAAGCAGGCCGCCGCCGATACCGATAACGCCACACTGAAGAAATTCCTGACGCTGCGTGCCGAGGCTTTCCTCAGCAACGATTATCTGGCGTCCGATTTTGCGTGGATGGATCTGGATGCGCCGGTCGATGTCACCATCGGACCTTACGAAACCTATAACGATGAACTGTTCGGCTACAAGGCGGCGTTCGAAGCCTATGTGAATATCCGCGACGAGAAGGAAACCCGCAAGCTGGACTTCTTCGCGCAGCACATGCAGGAGCTGGAAGACCATCTGCCGCTCGACGCGCAGTACCGCAATCCCAAGGTTGGCGCCGTGGCGCCGATGGTGGTGGTGAATCAGGTGTATGGTGCCGGTGACGGCAATATGGGGGTGCAGACCGCTGCCTACAATCTGCCCAACGACGAGCGCATCATCAGCCAGCGCGGCTCGAAACGGGTGATGCTGAAGAACGTGCAGGAAGCCAAATTCAAAGCCACGCTGACGCCGATTTCGCGTCTGGTACTGAGCAAGGCCGATCAGCGCGATCTCGATTTCGATTCCTTCTTCACCCATATTCTTGCGCATGAAATCATGCACGGTCTGGGGCCGCACAGCACCCGCGTGAACGGTGCCGAATCGACGCCACGCCAGGATCTGAAGGATGCCTATTCCACCATTGAGGAAGCCAAGGCGGATATTACCGGGCTGTATGCGCTGGCCTATATGATGGATAAAGGACTGCTGGCCAGCACGCTGGGGCAGGGCGCCGCAGCCGAGCGCAAGCTGTACACCACTTTCCTCGCGTCGGCATTCCGCACGCTGCACTTCGGTCTGACCGATTCGCACGCCCGCGGCATGGCGATTCAGGTGAACTATCTGCTCGACCATGGCGGCTTTGTGGTGAATCGCGATGGTACGTTTGCGGTGGACTTCAAACGGATCAAACAGGCGGTGACGGAACTCGATCGCGAATTCCTGACCATCGAAGCGACGGGTGACTATGCGCGTGCGCAGGCCATGATCAAGCAGTACGTAGTGATCCGTCCGGCAGTGCAGAAGGCGCTCGACCGTATGAAGTCAGTGCCGAACGATATCCGTCCGGTGTTCACGACGGCTGAGCAGTTGCTCAAGTAAGCGAGCACGACAGAAGAGCGGCGGGCCCGGCCCGGCGCTCTTGTCAGTGCATCATTCCATTTTTTCTACGTAGAAATAAAGCCTGCAAGATCCTGCCTTGCGGCAATTTTTAATGCTTCACCGTGCTACAGTCTGAGCACGATGATCAAGCACTTCCTTCCCCTGTTGCCGATACTCACTTGCGCTGCCACGCTACAGGCGGCCGAGCTGACGCCGCTAGAAACGCGCTGGCTCAGCGCCGGCGCTGCGGTACTGACGCATGCCAAACAGGAACTCCAGCTACCCATCGACATCACCGTACAACCGCAGGCGCGCCCGCAGGACGTGCCGCTGGCACTCGGCTATCAGGATGGTCGCTGCAAGCTGGTGCTGTCGCTGCGGGGCAATGTGCACGCCGAGGATGTGCTGGCCGGTGTCGCAGCTGCGCAGCAACCGTGGATGATCGAAGCCATGGTGGCACACGAGATCGGCCATTGCTGGCGCTATGCGCAGGGCGCGTGGCATCTGTTGCCCGCCGGTTTTGAACAAGCTGCGGCCGCGCCGGAACTGACGGCGCAGGAGGCGCTGCAGGAGACTCAGCAGGCGACGCTGCGCGAGACGCGCCGCGAGGAAGCGTATGCCGATCTGGTGGCGCTGGCATGGACGGCGCAACATCATCCGCAACGCTATACGGCCGTGCTGGCATGGCTGCAGCATGTGCGTCAGCCGCAAGCGAGTGGTGGCGGCAGCCATAGCACGGCGGTGTGGTTACAGCTGGCGTCGAGTGCCACGGTGTTTGCGAGCAGCCAGCCCTGGCTGCAACAGGTCGAGCAGCTGTGGCAGCAAGGCTTGCGGCTAGAGCACTGAATGCCGCACTGCTGATTTTGCAACAACGTACGTTTGCGCACAGAGGTGCGGCAGGCATGCGCGTTTAATGTGTCCACCAACCACCATGAAGGGACACATTATGAACAAATTACTTCTTCTCGTTATGAGCATGGCCGCCAGCGCCAGTTTTGCTGCGTCCGCGCCGAATAACGATAGCGTGGCTTACAAGCATGCCACCCAGCAGGCGGAAGCGGCTTACAAGACGGCCAAAGCGGCCTGTGATGGTCAGTCGGGCACTGCCAAAGATGTCTGCGTCGAAACTGCCAAGGTCGCCCGCGCCAGCAGCGAAGCACAGGCTGCCATGCAGTACCGTAACGATAAAAAATCCATGCAGAAGGCTCAGACCGAGGTGGCCGATGCCAACTACAATCTGGGCAAAGCGCGTTGCGCGGCAATGACCGGTTCGGACAAATCGAGCTGTCTCGATACCGCCAAAGCGAACCACGTCGCGGCCGTCAATGATGCGAAAGAAGGGCGCCGTATGGCCGATACCCGCCAGACCGGCATCGACTGCAGCACCATGACAGGCGGCGATAAGCTGGCATGCGAATCCCGCTCCAAATCAGCGCAGGCGCGTGACAGCATGGCCGATACCATGATTACCACCAAGGTGAAAACGGAACTGCTGGCCGAGCCTAGTCTGAAGTCGCTCGATGTGAATGTGGAAACCACCAATGGCACGGTGATGCTGAGCGGCTTCGTGCCGTCGCAGGCCGAAGTGGACAAAGCCGTGGATGTGGCGCGCAATGTTAAAGGCGTCAACAAGGTGCAAAGTTCGCTGCGCATTAAATAACGATGGCGCTTGCGCAGGGCGGCTAGCCCTGAGCCGCTCCGCAAGGAAAAAAGCCCCCGCTACTGGCGAACCAGTTGCGGGGGCTTTGTCGTGTCAGGTCGCTTACTTCAGGTACTTGGCCAGCCAGCCCTGTACTTCGCTGTAGAAGTAACGGCTGTTGTCACCCTTCAGAATCCAGTGATTCTCGTCCGGGAACACCAGCAACTTGGCGGGTACGTTCAGGCGGTGCTGGAGCGCATAGTTCATCAGCGCGTTGTTCGCTGGCACGCGGTAATCGAGTTCGCCGACGGAAATCAGGATCGGCGTGCTGAAGCCGGTGCCCTTGGCGTGATTGCCGGCCTGCATCAGCGGGCTCTGTTCGCGCCATACCGGCTGGTCGCCCCAGGCCGGGCCACCACTGTTGACCTCGCGACCGTAGATGCTGTCGCTGGTGCCCCATTGCATGATCAGATCCATCTCGCCGGCGTGTGACACAATCGCTTTGTAGCGGGTGGTGGTGGCCTGCAACCAGTTGGCCAGATGGCCGCCATAGCTGGCGCCACCAGCGGCCAGGCGGCTTCCATCGACAAAGCTGTATTGCTTGATCGCTTCATCGACGGCTTCATTGATTTCGTCGGCCGGGCCTTTCAGCGGATCGCCCTGAATGGCGCGGGCAAATTCTTCACCGTAGCCGGTCGAGCCTTTGTAATCGGTGAGCAGTACCACATAGCCGGGCTGTGCCAGCAAGTGATAATTCCAGCGCAGCACAAACTGGTCGCGCCACATATTGGCGGCACCGCCATGAATCACGGTGAACAGCGGATACTTTTTGGCCGGATCGAAATTGGCCGGCTTGACCAGCATACTGTGGATCATGCGGCCGTCTTTGGCCTTGAACCAG
>JAIELO010000420.1 GCA_019752915.1 Burkholderiaceae bacterium | reverse complement strand
AGCGTGGCCGTCAGAACTTTCGGAGTCGGGCTGCTAAACGGCCAGGCAAAACTGATCAGGCGCGTCACGTCATACACTTTGCCTTCCTGTTCCGCTTGCGTGAGGGCAAACAGGGCTTTGCCATCGGCCGTGAATTTCAGACTGTGATAGCTGTGCCGGTCGCGCGTCAGTTGCTGTGGTTCGCCGCCGCTGCTGGCCATGCTGTAAATCTGCGTGAAGGTGCTGGCGCGCGCCTGTTCGTCGCGATTGGTGGAGGCGCAGAACACCACCGTTTTGCCATCCGGTGCCCACAGTGCTTCCAGCGCTTGCCCCTCGTCGCCTTGCGCGCCGCCAAAGCCCGGCAGTTCGGCCAGACGGGTGCCGCTGAGCAGGTCGCGCGGTTTGGCGCCAAGCTCGGCATCCATGACGAACAGGCGCACTTTTTTATCGTCCAGCCATTTGTCGAAGTAGCGTGGCGGGAAGGTTTCGTAGGCGCGCGCCGAATACTTGCGGGCTTTGCGCTGCTGGGCCGTTTTACTGACCTCTTCTTCGGAGCGATTCTCCGGATAGATGTCACTGACGAACAGAATCTGTTTGCCATCCGGGCTGTAGCGAGGCGAGCGCGCGCCCAGCGTCAAGCTGGTCAGGCGTTGCGCTTCGCCACCGCTGGCCAGATCGAGGCGGTAGATCTGCGCTGCCTCATCACCGTCACGCTTGGCCACGAACAGTAAGTGCTTGCTATCGGGCGACCAGTTCAGGCTCGCTTCGCCTCCCTTGCTGAAGGTCAGACGGCGTGGCGGGCTGTTGTCGCTCAGCGATTTGATCCACAGATCGGACCATTGTTCCTTGCTGTCGTAAGCAGGGTCGGTGACGGAAAACACCGCCCATTTACCGTCCGGACTCGGTAGGGGAGCGCCGACCCGTTTCATCAGCCATACGTCTTCATGGGTAATCGGATGTTTGGCCGGGCTGCCGGTTTCGGCTGCCAGCACAGGGAAGCTCAGGCTGGCAGAAATTAGCATGGCGATAAGGGAAAGTCGCGGTATAGTCATGACGAGTTCGCTGGTAAGTCGGTGAGATGTGATAGTGGCGAACTCTATCATTGCTGTCAATCAAGAACCTTTTCCATTTACCCCTTTCATGGAGAGTCTGTCATGCAAACCATCATCAAAGTTCATCAGGTCGCTGCCTTCACCGCCGGCGATCAGGGCGGTAATCCGGCGGGCGTGATGGTACGCGCCGCGCTTCCCGATGAACGTGCCATGCAGCATATCGCCACCGAGATGGGGCATTCGGAAACCGTGTTTGCTGCCCCATCCGGCGACGGCTGGCGGGTGCGCTATTTTTCACCGGAGGGCGAGGTGCCCTTCTGTGGACATGCCACCATCGCGCTGGGCACGGTGCTGGCGCATCAGCATGGTGATGGCGTGTTTCCGCTGACAACCAATCACACCCGGGTGAATGTGGAGGCGCGCGCCAGTGACGGTTTCGGCTATGCCAGTCTGGAGGCGCCCATGACCAGCAGTCTTCCAGCACCGCCGGCACTGGTGCAGGCTGCGCTGGCCCTGTTTGGCTACCGGCAGGCCGATCTGGACGACCGTATTCCGCCGGCGATTGCCAATGGTGGCGCCAGCCATCTGGTGCTGGCGCTGGCCAGCCGGGAACGTCTGGCGGCGATGCGTTACCAGCTGGCAGCCGGGCGCAGCCTGATGCAGCAGCATGGGCTGACCACGATTTCGCTGGTGTTTGCGGAAACGCCGCAGCGCTTCCATGCGCGCAATGCGTTTGCGTCCGGGGGTGTCTATGAAGATCCCGCCACCGGCGCCGCTGCGGCGGCACTGGCTGGCTATCTGCGCGATCTCGACTGGCCGCATGGTGGCCAGATCGAGATCGAGCAGGGCGTCGACATGGGCTCGCCCTGCCATCTAGAGGTGAGTATTTCCGATCAGCCCGGCGCTGGCATACGCGTCGCGGGGCGCTCCCGCATGATGGGGGAGTAGGGCGCGCGAGGCTGAGGGGTAGCCTGAGGGACAGCCTGAGGAGCAGCCCGATTCCTGTCGGTTGATTTGACAGTGACGCGCGCAGCGCCGCAGTGTTGCGCGCTAATGTCCTGATTTTAAAGGCAGAGCAGAGTACGGCACGAACCATGCGTAGGGTACGCGCGTGTCCGCCTGGCGCGGACTGGTGTACATCCCCCCGCATCGGAAAGGATATCGTATGCGCACTGCTCCCTCGCTGTTGCTGGCGGCGTTGCTTTTCGCCGTCAGTCTTCCCTCACAGGCTTTTTGTCCAAAGAATGGCCTGCTCTGTTTTATCACGTCTAAATCGGCCGGTAGTCTGACCCATCAGGACATCACCCAGCAAAGTATCGAGACGCTGGACAAACGCTATTTCGCAGTGCCCAAGCTGACGGCTTCGATGCAGAAGGCGCTAGACCAGATCATCGAAGCCAATGCCCGCGTCGATGAAGACCAGACCAGTTCGGCCAAACACTTTGACGGCGAGAACGCGGCGGGCGCGCAATTGCGTCTGGCCACGCTCAAGCAGAATGTGCTGGACGCTTTGCGTAGCGATCCCATCAACACCACGGGGGCGCGCGACAACCTCGGCAGTGCGCTGCATACGATTCAGGACTTTTATTCGCACAGCAACTGGGTCGAACTGGGCCACACCGGCGCCAATCCCGAGGTGGGGCGTCCCGCATCACTGATGTTCGCCGGTCCCGCCACGCCCACCTGCGACGGTCACACGGATACCGGCCTGACCTGCGCGAACTCTTCTAACCTGATCGGGGTATTGCTCACTAGCGGCTATTATGGCGGCGAAGATCGCGTTAAACCGGGTGCTTTCAAATGTAGCCATGGCGGTCCGCTCGACAAGAGCTCGCCATCGAGCGACATCGTCGGCTACTTCCGCGAAGGCATCAACAAGGACACGCTGTATTGCGATATTTCGCCGCACAGCACGTTCCACAGTCCGGCTGCGCAGGCCGCCATCGCGGCGACCGAGCAATTCATCGAAGATATCAAGGCCGAGATTACGCCCGCCCAGCTGAAAGCACTGCTGGGTGCCGGGCCGACGCTGGCCTTTGCCATCGATACCACTGGCAGCATGGGAGGCATCATTGCGGGCGTGCGCGCATCAGCCATCAGCATTGTCGATGCGCGACTTGGGACGGACGAAGAGGCGCTGCAATACGTGCTGGCGCCGTTCAATGATCCCTCTACCGGCCCGACCATCGCCACCAACGATGCGACGATCTTCAAAAGTGCCATCAGCGGTCTGGGCGCTTCCGGTGGCGGCGATTGTCCCGAACTGGCCATGACCGGCATGTATAACGGCTTGTCGCAGGCCGACCCGGGCGGTGATCTGTTCATGTATACCGATGCTACCGCCAAGGATGCCGGACTGGCGGGCGCCGTGATCAGTCTGGCCAAGAGCAAGGATATCCGCATCTATCCGGTGCTGTTCGGTAGCTGTTCGCCCTTGACGCCGGGCTTCCTGCAGGCAGCAGCAGAGACGGGCGGACAGGTGTTCTTCCTGTTTGGCAGCGAAGCGGGCACGGTGACCCAGCTGGCCGATCTGGTGGTGCGCAATAACGTGGTGCAGCTCCTGTCCGTGCTCGATAGCTTTGCTACCAGCCGGCAATTCACCGTACCGGTCGATAGCAGCATGTCACGCCTGACCGTCGCCGTCAGTGGCACGCAGCAGGGCGTGCAGCCGGTGCTGACGCTGACCCGTCCCGATGGCGTGGTGGTCAGCGCGACCACGGCCAGCAAGTATCTGAGTCTGTCGAGCGGCGTGATCATCTCCATCGATGCGCCCATGCGCGGCGCCTGGACGCTGGCTGTCGGTGGCTCCGGCGATACCACCTACGTCAATGTCAGCGGGGTGGCTGATCTGTCGATGAACAGCTTCCGGCTGGCCCGCTTCGGTGCGCAGCCGCCCCATCAGGGTTTGCTGAGTATTGATGGCGAACCGTCGCCCGGGCAAGCGCTGTATGCCATGGCGCAAATGACGGGGATTGCCAGTGCGCCGCAATTCCAGCTGCGGCGCAAGAATTTCGCCTTGCTGGCGCCCCTGACACTGGAACAGGATCAGACCGATCATGACCGTTACTTTGGCCCCTTGACGGTGCCGAACGAAGCCTTCCTCGCCTACGCCACCGGTACCGATAGTTCCGGCTATCCTTACCAGCGGCTGGTAAGCCTGCTGGTACAGCCGCAGACCATTAGCGTGTTGCCACCGGCACGGCAGGATTTGCGCCCCGGCCTGACCACCACGCTGAACTATCAGGTGCGTAATGATGGCCCGGCGGGGAGCTTTACTATTTCTGCTGCCGATGATCAGCATTACATCCGCTCGGTCACGCCAACCCGGCTGACGCTCGATAGCGGCGCGACGGCAACGGTGGCGCTGACCCTGATGCCACCTGCCAGCGCACGCATCGGTAGCTCGGACAGCATCACGGTCAGTGCCCAGAGCGATGCTGCCGCCAGCGTTCACAACAGTGCTTCGCTGACGGTGTTCGTGACGGGCGCTGCGCAAGTGCCGGGGCGGCCAGATTTTCTGGTCAGCATCGTTGGGCAGGAAACGATCGCGCCGGGCGTGATCGGGCTCGATGTGCGGTTTACCAATACGGGGGTGGGCACGGCGCAGAACGCCGTGCTGTCCGCGCTGCGGCTGCGCACGCTGGCCGGTACCGGCACTGTCACCGTGAATACTGCCTTGTCGCCGAGCTTGCCGATGGTCACGCCGAATGTCGATGTCGGCGGGTTTTACACGGTTCGCGTAACCCTGAACGTGCCGTCCACCGTGCAGCGTTTCAGTATCAGCGAGAACGGCAGTGTCAGCGATCTGGCGGGCGTGAGCTACAGCATGTCACACGCCCAATCCATCATTCCGAAATAAGCGGGAGCAGCGTTCATGAAACTCAAACATTTCTGTGGCATGGTCATCATGCTGGTGCAGTTGTGTCTGGCGCCGTTGGTGCAGGCAGCGCCTTTCACTTTCACGTTTTCCACTTTGCCGGCCGGCGGTGCCATCAGTGGCAACCCCGGCACACAGGTAGGCTGGGGCTATCAGCTGGTCAATACCGACAGCAGCAACTGGTTTGTGCCGACCCAGCTCAGCGCGTCTTCGTTCAGCATCGGCATCCCCGATGCCAGCGTGTTCGACTTCCCCATGCTAGCGCCGGGCGCCACTGTCAGTCAGGCGTTTGACCTGCTCGCGCATACCGGCCTGTACGCGATCGAGATTCTGCCCTTTGCCTTACCCACCATGAGCGATAGCGGCAACTTCACCTTGCAAGGGGAATGGTGGAGTGGTGATCCGCTGGCCGGTGGCAGCTTCCTGCAACTGTCCGACGCAGTACTGACGCCGTACTCGCTGGAGGTGGCGGGCGTGGCGGCGATTCCCTTGCCGGGGAGCTTGCACTTGCTGACGGCGGCACTACTGATGTGGGGCGTTCAGCGCCGTGCGCAGAAATTCCTGCAGCGCGGCAGCTGAGCTGGGGGAGGGCGTGGTGGGGCGCAGGTCCAGATAATTGCCCGGACCGGTGCGCCCCAGCAGCTTGAAGGAGCGACCGCCATATTGCAGAGGGCGCACTTGGAAGATGCGCAGTTGCGACCCTTGCACGCCCACTGCGTCGATATGAATCAGGAACTGGCAGGTGTACTGGCGCCCCTCGGCGGGCCAGTAGTAATCGACATCGGGCATCAGGAGCAGGTCATGGCGGCGCTGTGCGACGGCTAGTGCTAACCAGGCGCTGATGGCCCCGTCGACGGGCGGGCGCAACCAGTCGGCATCGGGCGGAAAGAGTGGACTGCCGTAAGGGATGGCCAGCCGGTAGCGCCGATAGTCTGGCGCTTGTGGCACCTGTTGCTGCACGGCGCGCAGTATGGCCAGCTGAACCTGTGCGGGTGTGCGATTGACCGTCTGCGTGCCGTCCCGAGCTGCTGCGCTTGTAGCCAGTAGCATGCTCAGGAGCAGCGCGCAGCATTGCATATTAATCCCACTTGCGGATCAGCCGATCCAGTGTGCCGTTCTTTTCCAGCTGGAACAGCGCGTGATCCAGTCGCTCGCGGGCGACCGGATCGAGCTGTTTGCTGACGGCGAAATACACGGGTGAGCTATACATCACTTTGGGCAGGATGCGTACTTTGTCAGTGTTGCCGGTACGCTCCAGCAGCTTTTGCAGATCGCGGCCGCGGTGGAAAAACACGCGCCCGCGTCCGGCCACTAGTTTTTGCAGATTCAATACCTGATTGGTGGCACTGTCATCAATCTGGATGCCACCCTGATTGCGCACGATGTCGGCGGCGGCAAAGCCGCGATTGATCAGGACGATGTTATCGGGTGCCAGCTGACGCAAGTCGTCCCATTGATTAATTTTGATGGGATCCTGGATGCGCGCCAGAAAATAGTAGTCGTTGTTGTACAGGGTCGGGCCAATGAACTGGAAGCGGCGTTCGCGTTCATTGCCGCGCTGGACTGCGCAGGCCACATCCAGCAGACCGTGTTCCACCTCGGAGTAGGCGCGGATCAGCGGCTTCCAGATCTGATCGCCTTTGAAAATGAGCGAAGGCTCCAGTTGTTCGATGGCGCGTAGCAGATCGACACACAGGCCGATAATGCCGCCCTTGCCGTCGGCGATAAACTTCGGTTCGGTGCCTTCCTGTGCCGCGGTGCGCAGGACATAGGCTTGAGCGGGCAGCAGAAGTACCAGCAGCCCAAGCGCGCATGCGTAGCGCAACCAGTGCGTCTGCCTGTCACGCCATTCCCTCATTGATGCTCCGAATTCGCCATGGTGGTGTGTAGCTTACACCAGTATCGGCTCGCTGATGTCGAGTTTGGGGCAACCGTTTGCAGCGTCCCAGAAGAACTATTTCTAAATAAGCATCGGGATTGCACCAGGCTGTTTTTTGAACAAGATGGCGCATTCCCGATGGCTCATTACCGCGCCGGACTGGATCGCGGCACGGCACGATGCCGATTACTTGGCGGCGCGACGGCGTGCGGTCCAGCCCAGCAGCCCCAGACCCAGACCCAGCATGGCGTAGGTCGATGGCTCAGGTACGGCAGCGATGGTGCCTGTGGCACTGAATTCGGAGACGGAATAGAAATGGTCACCATTGATGCCGACGATCTTGAAAGCATCAGTCGTCACGGAGCTTGGCAGTGCTTGCGAAACATTGCCCAGGCCCCAGGCATCTGGCGGCGATACCGTGGTCAGATCGTGCCAGAGTTTATCTGCGCCACGATACTGGATCAGGTAGTCGTCGTTGTTATCCGCTTGCAGGAAGATGCTGCTGACGGTGGCAGTCTTTTTCAGGTCGATCTGTATGCTGTCACCGGCGTTGTAGCTGGTCCAGTACACAGTGCCGATGTTCCACTGGTGGCCAACGGCGTAGCTGGCGCCATCCACAATGCTCGACGCAGCGGCCGGGGTGCCTGAGGCGCCCCAGTTCTGCGAATTACCGAAATCATTGCCGACCAGAGTGACCGTGGCGCCGGTGGTCACGTTGCTCAAGGCAGGCGTTGCGTAGGCGGAGCCGGCCAGCAGGGTCGTAGCGACAAGTGCGAACAGGGCTTTTTTCATTGCAATATCCTTTAAGTTTAGTTTCTAATGGAACATCTTAATGAATTATCTGATAATTTTTTTTGACGCGCAATTAGTTTTTAAAATAGTAACTAAGAGTATTTTGGAGAAACTTTTCATTGTGTAGTGTCAGTCACAGGATGGCCGCGTCGATGCGGAGCGTGAAAACGCAACAGGATGTTGAGGTC
>JAIELO010000284.1 GCA_019752915.1 Burkholderiaceae bacterium | reverse complement strand
AACTGGCCACCGACGCCGCTGCCACGCGCCGTTGCGAGCACGGCCATGCGGCCAATGTGGCCGTCAGGCAGCAGTCGGCCGGTGCCAACCGCGTTGCCCGCAGCGTCGTAGGCCACCGCGTGCACGCACACGGCGTCCATGTGGTCCATTTCGAGTTCGGCTGGCACTTTCTGTTCTTCGACAAAGACCGTTAGACGGATCGGGCGCGCGGCATCCCTCTGACTGTCCCAGTCGCCGATCCGCACTGTGCTCGTTGGTTTGCTCATCAGTTCAATTTCACCAGTTGTTTGCCCAGATTCTGCCCTTGCAGCAGTCCCATGAACGCTTGCGGGGCAGCTGCCAGTCCCTGCGCGATGGTTTGATGATATTTTAATTTTCCCGCTGCAACCAGTGCTTGAAGCTCCTGCAGCCCTTGCGGCCACAGTTCCATGTGCTCGGTGACGATGAAGCCACGCAAACTGAGCCGCTTGATGAGCAGGATGCGGGAATTTTTAATCGGCATTTCCTGTCCGTTGAAACCGCCGATCAGGCCGCACAGGGCGATGCGGGCGAAGGCATTGGTGCGCGCCAGCGCTGCTTCGAGCGTGGCGCCGCCCACGTTTTCGAAGATGCCATCGACGCCGTCGGGAGTGGCCGCCGCCAGATCGGCTTCCAGATTGCCGGCTTTGTAATCGACGCAGGCATCAAAACCCAGTACTTCCCTCACATGGGCACATTTCGCCGCACCACCGGCAATACCGACCACGCGACAGCCGCGCAACTTCGCTAGCTGGCCGACCACGCTGCCGACGGCGCCACTGGCAGCCGAGACGACGATGGTTTCACCCGCTTTCGGCTGGATAATCTGGGTCAGGCCATACCATGCTGCCATGCCGGGCATGCCCACTGCGCCCAGAAATACCGGCAGCGGCACCTGTGTCACGTCGAGCTTGCGCAGTGCGGCGCCGCTGGCCACGCCCATCTCGGCCCAGCCGAGTAAGCCACCGACATGGTCACCGACGGCAAAGTCGCCGTGCCGGCTGGCGAGCACCTGTCCGACCGTGTTGCCGATCATGGTGCGATCTAGCTCCTGCGACGCGGCATAGCTTTTGGCTGCACTCATGCGCCCACGCATATACGGGTCCAGCGACAGATAATGATTGCGTACCAGCACTTCACCGTCGGCCAGTGCTGGCACGTCAACAATTTCGATACGGAAGTTTTCGGGCACCACCGGGCCGCGCGGCCGGCTGGCGAGCACAATACGCTGATAGCTGCGGGGGATTTCCGGCGCGCTGCTATCGAGCACAGGTAAAACGTGAGAGTGAGAAATGGACATAGACGCTCAGACTTCGTAATCCATGCACTGGCGCGCCTCGCGCACCGCGCCAAAGAAGGGCTTCAGCGCGACGTGATCGGGATGCTGCTGGTAGGCGTCCAGCGCGGCGCGGTCAGCAAACTCCGAATACAGCAAGACATCGTAAGTCGCTTCCAGACCGGGCTGGGCGAGCACGGCTTCCAGCTTGAGTATGCCGGGCACCAGACCGGCGCAGGCGTCCAGCATGGTTTTCATTCTGGCGGCATTGGTGGCGCGGTCGGCGCCCTCGGCGTGCTCCTTGAGCTTCCACATCACGATGTGCTTGATCATACGCGTTCCTATCTGGCGCTGCAGCGCCGTCCTTGTTGATGACGCCGGCAGCATACAGCTTTTAGGCCACCAGCACCACCGCCAGACGGGAACGGGGATCCGGGAATCAGGCCACCTCGAACAGGCCGGCAGCGCCCTGACCGCCACCGATGCACATCGTCACCACCACGTATTTCACGCCGCGCCGCTTGCCTTCGATCAGCGCATGGCCGGTCAGGCGCGCGCCGGAGACCCCATACGGATGACCCACGGCAATCGCCCCGCCATTGACGTTCAAGCGATCCATGGGGATGCCGAGCGTATCGGCGCAATACAGCACCTGCACGGCAAACGCTTCATTGAGCTCCCACAGGCCGATGTCTTCGACCTTCAGCCCGGCTTTTTTGAGCAGCTTGGGAATCGCATACACCGGGCCGATGCCCATTTCGTCCGGTTCGCAACCGGCCACGGCGAAGCCGCGGAAGATACCGAGCGGCTGCAGCCCTTTGGCCGCAGCCGTGCTGGCGCTCATCACGATGGCCATCGACGCGCCATCGGAAAACTGGCTGGCATTGCCGGCGCTGATCACGCCACCGGGTACGGCACTGCGGATCTTTGCCACGGCTTCATAGGTGGTATCGGCACGGATACCCTCATCGGCACTGATGGTCACTTCACGCGACAGCAGCATACCGCTGGCCTTGTCGGCAACACCCATGATGGTGGTCATCGGCGCGATTTCTGCATCGAAATAACCGGCCGCCTGCGCTGCGGCAGCGCGTTGCTGGCTCTGCACGCCATAGGCATCCTGACGTTCGCGACTGATCTGGTAGCGCTTGGCGACCGTTTCCGCCGTTTGTAGCATCGGCCAGTAGAGCTCCGGTTTATGCTGTGCCAGCCAGACTTCCTTGTACATATGCAGATTCATTTCCTGTTGCACACAGGAGATCGATTCCACCCCGCCGGCAGCATAGATGTCGCCTTCGCCGGCAATAATGCGCTGGGCGGCAGTCGCGATGGTTTGCAAGCCGGACGAGCAGAAACGGTTAATGGTCATCCCGGCCGTAGTGACCGGGCAGCCGCCGCGCAGGGCGATCTGGCGGGCGATATTGCCGCCCGTAGCGCCTTCCGGATTGGCACAACCGACCAGCACGTCTTCCACCTCGCCGGCCTCGATCCCGGCGCGGCGGATGGCCGCCTGCAGCGCATGGCCGCCCAGCGTCGCGCCATGGGTCATATTGAAAGCGCCTTTCCATGATTTGGCCAAAGGGGTACGCGCAGTCGAAACGATTACAGCATCCATCATCGAGGTCTCCGTTATAGGTATGGAAGGTGATTCAGGCCAGCATAGCACAATATAGCACGACCGTTCGCAAAACTTCTGTAAGCATCCGGTAAGTTCACAGCAAGCAACGCGTAAGTTACGCGGCTCACACTGAATACAGACTGATGAAGTACCAACTTTGCCTGTCGGAACAATAAGAAAGTACAGAAGACAGGGTACAGGAGACAAAAATGGCGCGATCAACAGGTGCCGCGCTGGCGCGCAACCTGCCACCATCCCCGCCGATTACGCAGCAGGAACGCAAAGTGATTATCGGGTCGTCGCTCGGCACCGTGTTCGAGTGGTACGACTTTTATCTGTATGGGGCGCTGGCGCCTATCATTGCCAAACAGTTTTTTGTCGGTGATTCGACCACCAGCTTCATCTTTGCATTACTGGCTTTTGCTGCCGGCTTTCTGGTGCGCCCCTTCGGCGCGCTGGTGTTCGGTCGTCTGGGCGATCTGGTGGGACGCAAGCACACTTTTCTCATTACCATTTTCATTATGGGCGGTGCGACTTTTCTGGTCGGACTGCTACCGGCCTACAGCGCCATCGGCATCGCCGCGCCGATCAGTCTGGTCATCCTCAGGATCTTGCAGGGGCTGGCCTTGGGCGGCGAATATGGCGGGGCCGCAACCTATGTGGCGGAGCACGCCCCGGCAGGCAAACGCGGGCTCTTCACTGCCTGGATCCAGACCACCGCCACGCTTGGCTTATTGCTCTCGCTGCTGGTGATCCTCGGCACCCGCCTGGCGACCGGCGAAGCGGAATTTGCACACTGGGGCTGGCGGGTACCGTTTCTGGTGTCCGTGCTGTTACTCGGTGTTTCCGTCTGGATCCGCATGTCGATGCACGAATCGCCCGTGTTCGAAAAGATGAAGGCTGAGGGCCGTGGCTCCAGCGCCCCCGTGTGGGAAGCCTTCGGCCAGTGGCGCAATCTGCGCCTGTCGATGATTGCCCTGTTCGGTCTGACCATGGGTCAGGCTGCCGTCTGGTACACCGGCCAGTTCTACGCGCTGTTCTTCATGACCCAGACCTTGAAAATCGATGGCGCGACGGCGAATCTGATGAGCGCGGTGTCGCTAGCGCTGGCGACACCATTCTTCATTGTGTTCGGCAAACTCAGTGATCTGTACGGTCGCAAATGGATTATTCTCAGCGGCTGCGTGCTCGCTGCGGCCAGCTATTTCCCCTTGTTCGGCGCGCTCACGCATTACGGCAATCCGGCGCTCGAAGCGGCACTGGCCAAGGCGCCGGTGATACTGATAGCCGACCCCGCTTCATGCCACTTCCAGTTCAGCCCGAGTAATACCATCCGCTACCCATCCTCCTGCGACATTGCCGCCAGCCTGCTCTCGAACGCTTCGGTCGCCTACGCGCGGGAAGATGGTCCGGCGGGCAGCATCGCCGTGATCCGGATTGGCGCGACGGAGCTGCGCGCGTTTAATGCCAGCATGACCGAGAACGGTGTCGATTTCGATCTGACCAGCAAACTGGCCGAAAGCCAGTTAAAGAAAGCACTGGGCATGGCCATCAAAGCGGCTGGCTATCCGAGCCGCGCCGATGACAGCCAGATACACAAGCCGATGGTAGTTGCCATCCTGTTCCTGCTGGTGCTGTACGTGACGATGGTGTATGGCCCGCTCGCAGCGATGCTGGTGGAAATGTTCCCGGCACGGATACGCTACACCGCCATGTCACTGCCCTACCATCTCGGCAATGGCTGGTTTGGCGGCCTGTTGCCCACCGTATCGTTTGCGCTGGTGGCCTACAAAGGCGATATTTACTATGGTCTTTGGTATCCCATCGTCATTGCCCTCATGACGGCGGTGATCGGTACGCTGTTTCTGCGCGAAACCAACTCGCCCGACCCAAAACAAAAGGCCGCCAACGGCGGCCTTGAGGACTAATTCAGGAAAGAATTAGGCTGCCTGTTTACGACGGCGCGCGATCAGACCCACCATGCCCAGACCAGCCAGCAGCATTGCATAGGTTTCTGGTTCCGGTACCGCAGCGACGCTGGAGGACAGGAACTCGACGCGCAGACCGGTCGGGTTACCACTGCTTTGCTTGAGATTGGTCACCACGAATTCCAGGGTGTTGGTGCCTGCCACGAAAGCGCTACCGTTGCTGCTGCCGAAATTACCCCACACTTTGAAGTCGGAAACGCTACCGATCTGGGTACCGTTCAGCAGAACAACCGCATTGTTGTCGGCGGAAAAGCGACCGGTCAGTGCCGCGGTGCTGGCGTCGTAGCCGTTCAGGTTGAACGACAGCGAATAGGTGTAAGTGCCATTGCTGCTTGGGTCGAACGACTGCGCCTGATTATCGGTCGGGGTGATCCATTTCGAATCAACGGTGTTCACCAGCCAAGGCGTAATCGGCCAGACATTGTTGACCGTAATGATCGGAGTCGACACCACGCCATTGTGTTTCAGCGAATAGTTGCTATCAGCAGTGTCACTGGCACCCACGCCGGTATTGACCAGGCCAGTGATGCTTGCAGCATGGGCCGAAGCGAAGGCGGAGACAGCGAGAACGGCGGCGACGAAGGTACGTTTCATAAATTTCCTCAAAGTAGATGTCTAGTTATGTATGGTGCCCGCCTCGCAAAAAAAACATAACCCGAGGAAACTTTTGCTACCATGAGGAAATTATAGCAAGTAATTTGCCGGAATGTTCACATCAAGAAAAATAAATTTCAAATAAACATGTGAACTTTCCTTGGGTCAACTATTAAACCCTTTCCCTTCAGCGGCCAGTTTCAGCAATAACGGCGCTGCTTGCCAGGCATCGCCCTGATAACCACGGGCGAATTGCGCCATGGCTGATAGAACATTCGGCAAGCCCACCGTATCGGCATAGAACATCGGGCCACCACGGAATAAGGGGAAACCGTAGCCAGTCAGATACACCATATCGATATCGGAGGCGCGCAAGGCAATTCCCTCCTCCAGAATCAGTGCCGCCTCATTGACCATGGCATACACCAGACGCTCGACGATTTCGCGATCGCTAATCTGGCGGCGCGCCACACCGATATCGGCTGAATGCTGGACGATCATCGCGTTCACTTGCGCATTGGGATAGGCCTTGCGGTCACCGGCCTGATAGTCATACCAGCCAGCGCCGGTTTTCTGACCAAAGCGCCCCATCTCGCACAGCAAGTCAGCGCTGCGCGAATACTGGATCTGCGGCGATTCGACGGCGCGGCGCTTGCGGATCGCCCAGCCGATATCATTGCCGGCCAGATCACCCATGCGGAACGGGCCCATGGCAAAGCCGAATTTTTCGAGGGCCTGATCGACCTGCTCCGGCAGCGCGCCTTCATCGAGCAGGAAACCGGCCTGACGGCTATATTGTTCAATCATGCGGTTACCGATGAAGCCATCGCACACGCCCGACACCACACCGGTCTTTTTCAGCTTCTTGGCCAGCGCCAGTGCCGTCGCCAGGACATCCTTGCCCGTCTGCGCGCCACGCACGATTTCCAGCAGTTTCATCACGTTGGCCGGACTAAAGAAATGCAGACCAATCACATCCTGCGGACGGCCGGTAAAGCTGGCGATGCGGTTCAGATCCAGCGTCGAAGTGTTCGACGCCAGTATCGCGCCCGGCTTCATGACCCGGTCGAGTTCACGGAACACAGCCTCCTTGACACCAATCTCTTCAAAGACCGCTTCCACCACGATGTCGGCCTGCGCAATGTCCTCATAGGCGAGCGTCGTGGTCAGCAAGCCCATGCGCTGCTCCAGCTTGTCCTGCGTCAGCTTGCCCTTCTTGAGCGTTGCCTCGTAATTCTTGCGGATGGTCGCAACGCCTTTGTCGAGCGCTTCCTGACGGGTTTCCAGCATGATGACGGGAATACCCGCATTCAGGAAATTCATGGTGATCCCGCCGCCCATGGTGCCAGCGCCGATTACTGCTGCCTGACGGATGCTGCGCACTGGTGTGTCGGCTGGAACGTCCGGTACTTTGCTGGCGATGCGCTCGGCAAAGAAGGCATGGCGCAAGGCTTTCGACTCGGTGGTCTGGATCAGGTGCAGGAAGCGCTCGCGCTCGAACTTCATACCGTCGTCAAACTTCTTCGTCACCGACGCTGCCACCGTTTCAACGCACTCGAGCGGCGCCGGGAAGGGACCGGACATGGCTTTGACGGTGTTACGGGTAAATTGCAGGAACGCTTCGTGGTTCGGATAGTCCACCTGACGGTCGCGCACTTTCGGCAGCGGACGCACATCGGCAATGCCGGTGGCGAAAGCGACCGCCTCGCTTACCAGATCGGCATCGGCAGCGAACACGGCATCGAACAGCGCCGTACCGGCCAGCTTGTCGGAGGCCACCGGCGTGCCGGAAACGATCATATTCAAGGCCATTTCCAGTCCCAGTACACGCGGCAGACGCTGGGTACCACCGGCACCGGGCAACAGCCCAAGCTTCACTTCCGGCAGCGCTATCTGTGCGCCCGGCATGGCCACGCGGTAATGGCAGCCCAGCGACAATTCCAGCCCGCCACCCATACACACCGTGTGAATCGCTGCCACCACCGGTTTGCTGGCGTTTTCTGCCGTGGCGATCAGGGTGTGCAGGCTAGGCTCGGCCAGCGCCTTGGGAGAATTGAATTCCTTGATGTCGGCGCCGCCGGAAAACGCTTTACCGGCACCGGTGATGACGATCGCTTTCACCGCTGGGTCGGCTAGCGCCTGCTCGATACCGCGCACCGCGGCGGTGCGGGTTACCAGCCCGAGGCCGTTGACAGGGGGATTATTCAGCGTGATGACGGCAACTGCGCCGTGCACTTGATATTCTGCAGTCATGTCTCTTCCTTATTTTATTGTTGCAAGCTTCGC
>JAIELO010000288.1 GCA_019752915.1 Burkholderiaceae bacterium | reverse complement strand
CGGTGGCGACGACCCAGGGCAGATAGCTTTTGGCGGCGGAGGCATTCATGGGGATGATTGTCACACAAAAGTAAAATGAAGGTCATCGGCGCGTCATCTGGCGCGGGTAAGTTGGCACACATCGCAATCGCCGATGGAGCCGTTATGACGATGGATGCACTGATTCCGGGCCGACGCGAGTTTCTGCGGCAGGTTGCCTCGAGCGCCGTACTGGGGGCTGGGCTGGCTGGCTGTACCAGCCCTGCGGTGAATAATTCGGACAGTGCCAGGTTTGACTTCCTGCATGGCGTGGCGAGTGGCGATCCGCTGACGGATCGGGTAATCCTCTGGACCCGCGTGACGCCGCGCGCCTCCGTGGCGGAAGCGCTGCACACGGTGCAATGGCAGGTAGCCACCGACGCGGCCATGCAAACGCTGGTAGCACAGGGTAGTGCAAGCACCTCGGAAACGCGTGACTACACCGTCAAGGTGGATGCGACGGGTTTGCTGCCCGGGCACGTGTATTACTACCAGTTCGCAGTGGACGGGGTGCGTTCGCCCGTCGGCCGGACTAAAACCCTGCCTCGTGCCGACGTGCGCCAGGTCCGGCTGGCCGTATTCTCCTGTTCGAACTATCCGGCGGGCTTCTTTAACGTTTATGCCGATGCGGCGAAGCAGAACGATATCGATGTCGCTTTGCATATCGGCGACTACATCTACGAGTATGAAAGCACCGGCTACGCCTGCGGCCATGCGGAGGCGCTGGGACGGCTTTCCGAACCCCGCGAACTGCTGCTGCAACTCGATGACTACCGGCGCCGCTATGCGCAATACCGTAGCGATCCCGATCTGCAGGCAGTGCATGCGGCGCTGCCATTCATCACCGTCTGGGACGATCACGAATTTGCCGACGACACCTGGCGTGATGGCGCGGTAGCGCATCAGGTTCGCCAGCATGGCCCGTTCAGTTTGCGTAAGCAGGCAGCGATGACCGCCTATCACGAGTGGCTGCCGATTCGTACTCCCGATCCCGCCAGCCCGGAGAAAATCTATCGCTCCTTCGATTTCGGCAGCGTGCTCTCGCTGCACATGCTCGACACGCGGGTGGTGGGGCGCGATCAGCAGTTGATGATGTCTTCCTATTACGACGCGCAACGCCATTTCGATGTCGAGAAATTCCGCCACGATGTGGCGTCGCCGCGCCGTCAGATGATGGGCAGTGAACAGATGGCGTGGCTGGAGCAGCGCGTGCAGCAGTCCGGCGCACGCTGGCAGGTACTGGGCCAGCAAGTGCTGATGGCGCGCATGGAGTATCCCGTGGCAGTTGCGCTAGGCAAGTGCAACTGCACAGATTATGCGGCCTTGAAAAAGCGCGCGGCGCGTGATCCATCCGCGCTGGGGAGCAGAGAGCAGGAGTGGCTCGCGGCGGGGACCTTGCCCTGCTATATGGATTCGTGGGACGGCTATCAGCATGAGCGTGAGCAGGTGCTGGGTATGATGCAGCGTCATCGCAAGAATCTGGTGGTGCTGGCCGGTGATACGCATAACGCGTGGGCCAGCGATCTGCATGATGGGCAGGGACGCCAGACCGGCGTGGAGTTTGCCACGGCGTCGGTATCGTCGCCGGGCATGGAAGGCGCTTATCCGCAGCGCGATCCGGAAGATGTGGCGGCGATGCTGGTTGATCTGATTGCGCCGCTCTATTATGCGCAGACCAGCAAACGCGGTTACATGATCATTACCGCCAGCCATGAGCAGGTGCGCTGCGACTGGCGCTTTGTCGATACGGTGATGCAGCGCGAGTTTGTGGCTGCGACAGAGCGCAGCCTGCGCACCTTGCCCGGTCCGGGCAATCGCCGCATCGAGGAGTGCGCGCGCGGCTGATGGGGCAGGACGGGTCAGGGATTGTCGTCGAGATGCTCGCTACCTAGCACGTACAGGGCATCGAGCAGCGGCTGCGCGGCATCGGCGATGCGGTCGAGACTCGCTTCGCGTAGTGCGCTGGTATCGACCGCATGTTCGCTATGCAGTCCGGCCCAGCGCAACAGTGCGCTGCTGGCAGTGGGGGTATCGAACAGACCATGCAGATAGGTGCCCAGTACCTGTCCATCCTCGGACAGCGCGCCTTCGGGACGGCCGTCGATGATGAAGGCAGGCATTGCCAGTGCCGCGCCGACGGATTCCCCCATATGGATCTCGTAGCCGCTGACACTGCCCTGTGCGGTGTCGAAGGCACACGTGCCGGTCACCTGTTGCAAGTGCTTGTGCGCGGTCATGCTGGTTTCCATTGCCAGCAATCCGAGTGCCGGGGAACTGCCGGGCAGACCCTCCATGCCGAGCGGATCATGTACCTGCTGGCCCAGCATCTGGAAGCCACCGCAGATGCCGATCACTTTTCCGCCGTAACGCAAATGACGGGCAATCTGCTGCGGCCAGCCTTGCGCGGTTAGCCATGCCAGATCGGCGCGGGTGTTTTTGCTGCCAGGGAGGATAATCAGATCGGCTGGCGGAATCGGCTCGCCTTGCCGGACAAAGTGCAGATCCACATCGGGATGCGCGCGTAAGGCATCGAAGTCGGTGTGGTTACTCATGCGTGGCAAACTGGGCACCACGACGCGGAAGGCACCGCGCGAGGCCTGCACTGGCTGCACCGCATCTTCTGCGTCGAGGAACAGACCGTGCAGATAGGGCAGTACCGCCAGCACCGGCTTACCGGTCTGCTGTTCCAGCCAGTCCAGTCCCGGTTCCAGCAGCGTGATGTCGCCACGGAAGCGGTTGATCACGAAGCCGATAATCCGATGACGTTCGCTCGGCGATAGGCAGGACAGCGTACCAACCAGATGGGCGAACACGCCACCACGATCAATGTCGGCCACCAGTATCACCGGACAATCGACGGCTTCCGCGAAGCCCATATTGGCAATGTCTCGGTCGCGCAGATTGATCTCGGCCGGACTGCCGGCGCCTTCGACGATGACGCTGTCGTACTGTGCGCGCAGGCGCTGATGCGATTCCAGCACGGCGCCCATGGCGATGGTCTTGTACTGGTGGTAGTCACGCGCATCCATTTCGGCGCGGACTTTGCCGTGAATGATGATCTGTGCACCGATGTCGCTTGATGGCTTGAGCAGTACCGGGTTCATATCGGTATGTGGCGCCAGTCCGGCGGCGATTGCCTGCAGCGCCTGAGCACGACCGATCTCGCCACCGTCCGCCGTGACGGCGCTATTGAGGGCCATGTTCTGTGGTTTGAACGGCGCTACCTTGATACCTTTGCGCCACAACAGGCGGCACAGTGCCGCAACGATGGTACTTTTCCCGGCATCCGAAGTGGTGCCCTGAACCATCAGGGTGGTGTAGGGGAAGCTCATGTCAGTTCTTTCTATGCTGGCGCGCCAGTTCGAGTTTTTCGCACAGTGCCGTGGTGCCAGCGACCATGCGTGGTCCGGCGCGATTGAGTAGTTCGCCGTTGAGGGTGTACAGATTATCGTTGCGTACCGCTTTCATGGTCGCATATGGTCGCCAGAGATTGACGCCGCCATAGTTTTTCTCGCTGGTGCCGAAAATCGCTTCGGGGTCTGCCTGCAGCACGGCCTCGGTGCTGACTACCGGTGCGGTGACTTTCTGATCCGCGAAAATGTTCACGCCGCCGCACAGTCGCATGGCATCGCTGACGATCGAGCTGCCGTTCAGGGTGTACAGAGGCTTGTCCCAGACCTGATAGAACATGCGCACTGGCGGGCGGTTGGAATACTGTCTAGCCAGGGCAGCGAATTGACGGCTGATTTCGGCCGCAGCTGGCTGGGCGACATTTTCGGTGCCCATCAACTGTCCCAGCCGCAGCATACTGTCGGCAATGCCTTCCAGCGTGTGCGGTTCGCTGTGGAAGAGTGGAATGCCGAGCTGGCGCAAGGTCTCGATCTGGCGTTCGGAACTGCCATGTAGCCACACTACGATGAGATCCGGCTTCATGGCGATGACGCGCTCCATGTCGACCAGACGGTTGTCACCGACACGCGGCAGTTTTTTTGCCGCTTCGGGATAATCGCTGTAGCTGACGGTGCCGACGATTTTGTCGCCACCACCGGCGGCAAACAGCAATTCTGTGACGTGTGGCGCCATGGCGATGATGCGCTGGGCCGGTTTCGCTAGCGTGACCAGATTGCCGTCGTCGTCGCGGACGCTGATGGCGGCGTGTGTGCTGGTGGCACATGCCAGTAATGGCAGCAATGCGATACAGCGTTTCAGGCGAAGTTTCATGCGGAGTCCTTGTTGGTCCATTCGTGTAATGCCTGCGCGAGGCGTTGCCATCCTGCTTCGTCCGGTGGCAGTCCAAGCCGGATGCCGCGTGCGGCATGGCTGAACAGGCGTACCCAGATGCCGCGTTCTGCCATGTGTTGCCAGAACGCTTCTGGCTGTGTGGCCGGCCACCACTGGAACAGCGCTGTGCCGCTGCTGGCGATGCCGTGTGCTGCCAGTAGTTGCTGAAGTCGCGCACCACTGTTGTGCAGGCGCTGGCGGGTGTGTTCCTGCCACACCCGATCGTTGAGCGCAGCCAGTGCGATCTGTTGCGCCGGGCCGCTCACCGCCCATGGTCCCAGCAGATTCGCCAGCGCCTGCAGCAGTTCAGGGGCGGCGGCGACAAAGCCTAGGCGTATGCCTGCCAGCCCGAAAAATTTTCCGATCGAGCGTAGTACGATCAAGCCGGGCTGGTTACTGTAGGCAGCGACGCTGTGCTGCGTCGCCGTGTCCGCAAAGGCTTCGTCGACCACCAGCCAGCCGCCACGTGACGCCAGCTGTTGCGACCAGCGCAACAGCGTGGCCGCCGGGATACTGGCGCCGGTAGGGTTATTCGGATTGCAGATGACCATCACGTCACTGTGGGCCAGCGCGTCTTCCAGATCGGTGTACGGTGTTTGTGTCAGCTGGTGGCCATGCTGTTGCCAATGGTGCGCGTGTTCGGCATAGGACGGTGCGGAGACGGTGACGCGTGCCGCCGCACGCAAGCGGGGCAAGGCCTGAATTGCTGCCTGCGTGCCGGCCACCGGCAGCATCTGTGGCGCGCCGTAGAACGTCGCAGCGGCTTGCGCCAGTTCCGGCGAAGCTTCCGGTAGACGGTGCCAGGCATGGTCTGCCAGTAGTGGCGCGGGATACCAGTGGGGATTGATGCCGGTGGAGAGATCGAGCCAGTCGTGCTGACCGAAGCGCTGCGACGCTGCGCGCAGATTGCCTCCGTGTTCAAGCATGGTGGCTCCAGTAAAGCATAGCGGCAGTCAGGCTCGCAGCGAGTAGCCACAGTGCGGTAGTCTGGCCGACCAGTCGCCATGCGCGGTAGATGTCCTGACCGCAGGCGCTAGCGCCCATGCCCAGTTGCGGACGTTGTTCCATGGTGCCGTGATAGATAGCGGGGCCACCCAGTAGTATGCCCAGCGCCCCGGCACCGCTGGCCATCACCGGGCCGGCGTTCGGGCTATCCCATGCGGGGGCCTGCTGCCGCCAGCATTGCCATGCGTGGCGTTTGGCGGCCAGCGTCGGTGCCAGTAGTACGTAGCTGAAGGCGGTCAGGCGGGCCGGCAGATAGTTCAGGGCATCGTCGAGGCGTGCGGCGCTGCAGCCGAACTGGCGCAGACGTTCGGTGCGGTAGCCCCACATGGCATCGAGCGTATTGGCGATACGGTATAACACTGCACCGGGCCCGCCAGCGACCATGAACCAGAACAGGGTACCGAACACGGCGTCATTGCCATTTTCAAGCAGGGATTCGATGCTGGCGCGGGTCAGTTCCGCTTCGCTGGCGTTGCTGGTATCGCGGCTGACAATGCGCGACGTCAGTGTACGTGCCCCGGGCAGATCGGCGCTGGCCAGCGCCGCCGCAATCGGCAGATTGTGTTCGCCCAGACTGCGCAGGCCGAGACTAAAATAAAGCAGCACTGCATGAAGCAGCCATGCGTAGGGCGACGTCGCTGACAGCCACCAGCTCAGACCAGCGGCAGCGACACTGAGCGGCAATACCGTGAGCGCCCATGCCAGTAAGCCGCGCCAGAAGCGCAGCGTGCCGCGATTGAGGCGGCGCTCCAGCGCATAGGCCAGATTGCCGATACCAACCAGCGGATGCCAGCGGCGCGCTTCGCCCAGCAGCAGATCGAGCAGCACGCCGGCCAGCATCAGCAGCGTTAGCGTGCTCCAGTTCAGGCCAGTCAGCACGCGGGCCCTTTGAGTACCAGTGGCAGACCTGCTGTGACCAGCACGGCGCGATCGCACAGTGCTGCCATGGCCTGATTCAAGCGCCCCTGTTCATCCATGAAGCAGCGCGAGATGGCACCGACCGGCAGGATGCCCATGCCGACTTCGTTCGAGACCAGTACCACGTCACTGCTGCAGCGGGTCAGCGCACTGGCCAGCATGTCCTGTTGTTCGTGGAAGAGCGCAGGCAGGGAAATGACACCGACTTCGGGGAACTGTTCGCCGCTGCTGAATAGTAGATTGCCCAGCCAGAGCGTCAGGCAGTCGACCAGTATCAGGCGCTCCGGCGAGGACCAGCGCAAGAGCTGGTTGCCCAGTGCCAGCGGTTCCTCGACGGTGATCCATTCGGTGGGACGGCCGGCACGGTGATGGCGGATACGCGCGGCCATTTCTGTATCGCTGGCGGTGGCCGTGGCGATGTACACCACTTCCTTGCCGGATTCGATGGCCAGCCGTTCGGCATAGCCGCTTTTGCCGGAACGGGCGCCGCCCAGAACCAGTGTGCGTGTCATGTTGCGCTCCGTGTGAACAGGGCCGCCGTAGCGGCCGGATTGGATGGGAAGTAGGCGTGGAAGTAGGAGGCTGTCAGCGAACCGTGGCGATACCACGCTTCGCCTTGCATTGCCGACGGATGCTTGACGGTATGCGCGACCGCTTGCAGCGGTGTGTCGAGCTGCGAGTAGTGGAAAGTATGCCCGCGCAGTACCCCATGTTCGGTTGGCAGTCCCTGAAGTCCCAGTCCGGACAGGCGCGCCTGCATGGTGACTGCGCCCGGCAGCAAACCTGCCATGTTCCAGACCACACCTGCCTGATCGGCCAGCGTATCGGCTAGCGCCATCATGCCACCGCATTCGGCGACGATTGGTAGCCCCGCAGCGTGGGCTGTGCGCATGGAACCTTTCCAGACGTCGGCCTGCGACAGCGTCTGTGCATGCAGCTCGGGATAGCCACCCGGCAGATACACGGCATCGGCTTCCACCGGTAGCGCTTGATTGGCGAGTGGCGAAAAGAATTTCAGGGTGGCGCCCATGTCACGCAAGGCATCCAGATTGTGCGGATAGATGAACAGGAAGGCCTGATCGCGCGCCACGGCAATGGTGCGTCCCTCTAGCAGGCGTGGCGTAGCTCGCGCTTCATCGACCACGTTAAACGGCACAGGTGGCAGCGCATCCCATGCGGCGTCGTCGAATGCCAGCTGATCGGCGAGTTCGTCGAGCAAGGAATCGATGTCGCCGACTTCGTCGGGTAGCATCAGGCCGAGATGCCGTTCCGGCAGTGAGCGCGCCTGCCTGGGTAGGGTGGCAAACAGGGGAATGTCGCGCAGCGAGGCGGCCACCATTTTTGCGTGCCCTTCGCTGGCGATGCGGTTGGCGATCACGCCGGCCAGTGCTACCGGTCCATAGTCACGCAAGCCCATGACCAGCGCGCCGGCAGTCTGCGCCATTGCTGCAGCATCGACCACGGCCATGACGGGTACGCCGAATTCACGTGACAGGTCGGCGGACGAGGGTGTTCCATCGTACAAGCCCATCACGCCTTCGAGCAGGATCACATCGGCTTC
>JAIELO010000422.1 GCA_019752915.1 Burkholderiaceae bacterium | reverse complement strand
GGCGGTGTATTTAGCAATGTCCAGACCGGTTTTGAAACGGTTCTGGGCGCGCATACGGGCCGCCGATTCCGGATTGATCGCATTCCATGCGCTACCTTCTTTGTCTTTCAAGGCAGCAACAGCTTTGATGTCGTCTTGGTATTGGGACATGATGATTTCCTTAGCAGTTAAAGAGAATTAAGCAGTAAATAAAACGAATGCAGTACACGAGACGCAGGTGTGGGTGTTGCAGTGCACTAGCGCCGGTTAAGCAGTTAATGAATCCGGAATAAAGCAAAGTTCGATGGATTAATCATAGTCCTTTTTCTGACGATGAGCATGTCTTATATAAGACATATAACTTAATTTTATCTGTTAATTTTCAATGACTTAGTATGTATTTTTCGCGATGTGGAATGTTTTTTCGTCCGATGGGATAAATTCTGTCGCATTTTTGACACCCGGATTCTGCAATGTGAGAATGCCTTTCCGCATTGTGGGAAATGCTAGCTGGAACGGCTGGGCGGGGTGTTGTGCTGCGCCGCAGTTAGATCAAATTTTGGTCGCTGCGCTGGTGCAATGCGGTTCTGAAGGGGGCTGAGTGGTGCGCCGTCGCCAGCACGCCCACTGTGGGATGGATGCCGCGCACGCTCCGAAAGTTGCCGGTAGTAATTGAGTTATCGAGGCTTGAGGCGTATCGTCAGGAACAGAATCAAGTGACTTTAATGGAGATAGTTATGAAAAAGTATATGGTGATGTTGCTGGCCTGTCTGGCACAGGGTGGTGTGATGCTGGGGGCGCAGGCCAATGATACGCACGGCACGACGGCCGAAGCGGAGGCCATGGTGCATCAGGCGGTCGCGCTGGTGAAATCGGCCGGCGCGGACAAGGCCTATAAGAGTTTTACCGAACATCCGAACGGGGCGTTCAAGAATAAGGATCTGTACGTGTTTGCCTATGACTTCGAGGGCAATTGTCTGGCGCAGGGCGCCAACCCGAAGATGGTGGGCAAAAACCTGTACATCATGAAAGACGTCGATGGCAAACCCTTCATCAAGGACATGATTGATATGGTGAAGGCGAAAGGCAAGGGCTGGTATGGGCCGTACAAGTTTAATAATGCTGCCACCTCAGGCTACGACCTGAAGAAGTCGTATTGCGAACAGGGCGCTGGCAACACCATGGTCTGCGTCGGGATCTACGAAGGTAACTAGGGTCTAGTCGACGGCAGTGGTCGCTGAAGCGGCGTCTGCATGCGGCGCACGGATCACTGCCTGTCACTGCGACGTCGACGATCTGCCAGCTAGATGGGCGAGTGACAGGAAATAGGTGATTAGCCTGTCTTAAACTAGCGTATATTGATTTCTTGTCTTTTTTGCCATGGTGGATCTTCCGCTGGCTTTTATTCAGGAGAGCAATATGCGTGCAGGTGTGTTGAGTTTGGCAGTGGCGTTGGCGTTTCCGACGAGTGCGGTGCTGGCACAAGCTGCCGCGCCGGCGGTCTTTAATTTTGCAACGGCGCCTGGCCGCTTGCCCAAGAACGTGGTGCCGATCGAATACCGGATCGCTCTGACGCCTGACGCGGCCGCACGCAAGCTGGCCGGCTCGGAAACCATCCTGCTCGACTTCAAGGAAGCCACCGCCACCATTCAGTTCAACTCGCTCAATCAACGGCTCAGTAATGTGCTGCTGGATGGAAAGCCGGTCAAACTGGTTGAGTCCAGTGACGAGAAACAACTGACCACCGTTACGCTACACGCCCCTGCGCAGCGGGGCCGCCACACCCTCAGTTTTGATTACACGGGCCAGATCGAAACCAAAGCGGTTGGCCTGTTCGCACAGGCATACCGTACGCCGGACGGCACCAAGGGCGAAATGCTGAGTACCCAGTTCGAAGCCACTGACGCGCGCCGCATGTTCCCCTGCTGGGATGAGCCGGCCTTCCGCGCCGTGTACCAGCTGACCGTGACCGTGCCTGCCAAGTGGGCGGTGTATTCGAACATGCCGCAGACCACGCGCAAGGTCAACGGTGAGCTGGCGACCACCAGCTTCGCCGCAACGCCGAAAATGCCTTCCTATCTGGTGGAATTCACCGCTGGCGATCTGGCCGAGATCAGTGCCGACCACAACGGCACGCACTTCAATGTGGTCGCTGTAAAAGGGCAGGAGGAAGGCGGCCGCGAGGCACTGGCCGCAGCACAGCAGATCCTCGACGATTACAACGACTATTTCGGCGTCAAATATCCCTTGCCCAAACTGAGCTCGATCGCGATACCGGGCGGCTTTAGTGGCGCGATGGAAAACTGGGGCGCGATCACCTACAACGATCAGGCATTGCTGATCACCGCATCGAGCACGCTGGGCAACCGTCAGGGCGTGTTTTCGATTCAGGCCCATGAAATGGCGCACCAGTGGTTTGGCGATCTGGTGACCATGGGCTGGTGGGATGAGCTGTGGCTCAATGAAAGTTTCGCCTCCTGGATGGCAGCGCGCGAAACCGACCTGCGCAATCCGAGCTGGCGCTGGTGGGAGCGCCAGGACGCCAGCAAGGAAGGGGCGATGACGGCAGATTCGCAGGCCAGCGTGCACCCGATCGTTCAGCACGTCGTCAACGAACTGGAAGCGACCAATGCCTTCGATCCGGCCATCACCTATAGCAAGGGACAGGCAGTGCTGCGCATGCTGGAAACCCATATGGGGCCGGACAACTTCCGCCAAGGCATCCGCCACTACATGAAGAAGCACGCCTATTCCAACACCCTGAGCGGCGACCTGTGGCGCGCACTCGATGGGGCCGGCAGTAAAGGCGGCAAAGACGGTAAGCGCGTCAAGATCAGCACGATTGCTACCTCGTGGACCACCCAGCCGGGCTTCCCGCTGGTCTCGGTAGCCGCCGCCTGTGGCGCCGATGGCAAGCGCAGCGTCACGTTGACGCAGCAGCGTTTCCTGCTGCAGGGGCTGGGCACTGGCAAGGGTAGCTGGCAGGTGCCGTTGCAGGTGCGTAGCGGCAGCGCTGCGCCGCGCGCGGTGTTATTCAGTGGCGACCGTCAGCAGGTCGCGGCGGGCCGCTGCGACGAAACGCTGACCATCAATGCCGACGCGGTCGGCTACTACCGCGTCGCTTACGATCAGGCCACGCTGGCACGCAATACCCGCGATTTCACCAAGTTCACCGATGGCGACCGGATCGCCATGCTCGATGACCAGTGGGCACTGGCGCAAGCTGGTGCGGCACCGCTGGGGAGTTATCTGGCGCTGGCCTCGGCCATGGGCACGCTGCAGAACCAGCGCTCGTGGGAGCAGATCAGCGGCGTTCTGGAGACCATCGAGTCCTATCAGCGCGGTGCCCCCGGCCATGCCGCGTTCACTGACTATGCGCGCGCTCTGATCAAGCCTTTGTCGCGGCAACTGGGCTGGGATGCCCGTCCCGATGACACGCCCGGCATGCTCAAGCTGCGCCGCGTCGTGCTGGGGCAGCTCGGTGCCTGGGGCGATGCCGAGGTGCGCGCCGAAGCGCACAAACGCTACGTTGCCTTCCTGGCCGATCGCAGCACCATCAAGGCCGACGATCAGGGCATGGTCTTGGCGATCGTCGGGCTGGAGGCAACCCCGGCCGAATTCGAGCAACTGCATGCGCTCGCCAAGAGTGCCAGGAACGAAACCGAATTGCGCCGCTACTACCGGGCGCTGATGCTGGCGCGCGATCCGGCACTGGCTGCGCAGGCAGTCAAGATCGTGATGTCGGATGAAATTCCCCAGCAGGCCGCGACCTTGCGTCTCGAGTTGCTGTCGCTGCTGACGGACGAACATCCACAACTGGCATGGAGCACCTTCACCCAGAACGTCGATGCCTTGCTGGAACCGTTCCAGCCCTTCGGCCCCCTGTATCTGGCCCAGTACGTTCCTGAATTATTCTGGCGCGCATTGCCACCGGACGACATGGAAAGCTGGGTGAAGCAGAAGGTCCCGGCCGGGATGGCGCCGCAACTGGCGCGCGGCATGGAGAGCGCGCGCTACAAGCACGCCGAGCAAGCCCTGATGCGTAAGGCAGCGGACGCAGCGATTGCCAACAAGGTGGCGGCCAACTAAGCGATCAGTCCGGGAGCGTACCAGCGGTGCCGCCCGACCCGCGCTTGCCAGAACAAGCGTATTACGGGCGGCATAGTGCCAGCAGGTAGTAAGATGCGTGCTTACTTGTAATCGCTGCCTCAGCGCAGCTCCTGAATTGGAATTCCCATGCTCATAGCCACACATAGCGGCAAGTTCCATGCGGACGACGCCTGGGCGGTCGCCGTATTGAAGATATTGTTCCCCGATAGCGAAATAGTGCGCACGCGTGATCCGGCGCTGATTCGCAGCGCCGACTTCGCGGTCGATGTCGGCGACATCTGGGATCCGGCGACCGGCCGCTTCGACCATCACCAGAAAGGGTTTGATACGGCGCGACCGAGCGGTGTGCCGTATGCCAGCGCAGGGCTGGTCTGGCGCGAGTATGGCGCGCGCTGCGTGATGGCGCTGTCCGCCATGCATGCCGGGCATGCGTTGCCCGAAGACGCGGCGCGTGAAATCGCCTACGCCATCGATACCGACGTCGTGCAGTATCTGGATCTATCGGATGTGGGCGCCGCGAAGAGCGCACCGGGAGGCTATGGCCTGTCGGCAGTGGTCTCGGGCTTCAATCCCAACTGGCTCGACGAACAGCGGCTCGGTTACGACGGCGCGACCGATGCGTACCGGCTCAGCCAGTTCAAGCGCGCGATGGCAATGCTGACCGACGTGATGGTCAATGCGGTGACCTACCGGGTCGCTGCGCTGCTGGCGCTGGAGCAGGTGCGGGCCTCGGAAGTGCTGGAGGACGGTCAAGTGCTGTTCCTGAAAAACAGCGCGCTGCCGTGGAGTCAGGTGGTGCGCAAGGAAATGCCGAAGGTGTTGTTTGTCATCAGCCACAGCATAGCCGAGCAGCGCTATGTGCTGCACACCGTCCCGGTCAGTGCGGGCAGCTTTGATGCGCGCGCCGATCTGCCAGCGTCGTGGGCGGGCTTGCGTGATGCCGATCTGGCGGCGGTAACGGGGGTGCCGGACGCGATGTTCTGCCACAACGGCCGTTTCATCGCGGCGGTTAAGTCCTACGAGGGCGCGCGCGCCATGGCCTTGCAGGCGCTGGCAGCGCTGGAGGCGCCTGCCAGCGTGTGAGGCTTTGCGCTGCGTGTGGCTAGAGGGGCGAACGACGCGGCGAGCGTCGATCAGGATGTATTTTTTGACAATCGTGGCGTCCGAAGAGATACTGCCGATCTGATCAAATTTGTGTCCAGCGCCATGTCCACCATTCCATCCCTCTTAGTCCCGTCTGTCCGCCGCCTGCTGGCGATCGCCACGCTTGCCACGCTGGGCTGCGCCAGTGCAATTGCCGCGCCACAGAGCAGCGAGCCGGCCGGCGATTTTCTGGCGGGCCACATTGATCGCAGCGTCGATCCCGGTGTGGATTTCTTCCAGTATGCCAATGGCGGCTGGTTCAAGCGCAATCCGATTCCTGCCTCGGAAGCGTCCTGGGGCATCGGCAATGTCGTGATGGAGCAACTGTATGCGTCGCTGCGCCAGATTAACGAGACGGCCGCTGCCAGCGCGCAGGCGGCCAATAGCGACCAGCAGAAGATCAGCGACTTCTGGAGCACCGCGATGGATACGGCCAAGGCCGAGCAGCAGGGCGTGCATCCGCTGGATGCCGAGCTGGCGCGCATTGCCGCCGTCAAGAACGCGCGCGATGCAGTCGACGTGGCGTTCGCGCAGCAGCCGCTGCACACCGGTGCGCTGTTCGGCGTGGCGGTCTTTCAGGATGAGCGTGCCAGTGACGTGATGGCGGTGCATCTGTCCCAGGATGGTCTGGGCTTGCCGGACCGTGAATTCTATTTCAGCAAGGACAAGAGCGTCGCCCGCATCCGCCAGCAATATCTGCTGCACATCGGACGCACGCTGGCGCTGCTGGGCGGTAACAAGGCGAACGCGGCCGCAGCTGCCGGCAAAGTGATGGCATTCGAGACGGCGCTGGCCAGATTGTCGCGCAAGCTGGAAGACTTGCGCGACCCGGTGGCCAACTATCACAAGATGACGCCGGCCGAAGTTCAGGCCCAACTGACGCCGTCGATCGACTGGCCGACGCAACTGGCCACCCTGCAGATGCGTACCGATACGGTGGTGGTGGGCCAGCCCGAGTTCTTCAGCGGACTGGAGAAGCTGCTGGCTGCTACTCCGGTAGCGGTGCTGCAGGACTATCTGCGCTATCACCTGGTCGACGCCTACGCCGCCTTCCTGAATAAGGCCTTCGACGATGAGCACTTCAGTTTCGCCAACGTGGTGCTGAGCGGCCAGAAGACACCACGGCCGCGCTGGAAACGGGTACTGGACGCGCAGGACAAAGCCATGGGCATGGCGCTCGGTCGCCTGTTCGTCCAGGAGCACTTTCCGGAATCGTCCAAGCGGCGCTACACCGAGATGGTCGAAGCGATCCGCACTGCCTATCTGGAGCGTATCGATGCGCTCGACTGGATGAGCGAGGAAACCAAGGCCAGGGCGCGCACCAAACTGGCGGGCATCACCCGCAAGGTCGGCTATCCGGAGCAGTGGAAGGATTACAGCACGCTGGTGATCGGGCGCGACTCGTATGCGGCCAACATGATGTCGGCTTCGCGCTGGAACTACGCGCAGACGGTGGGCAAGCTGGGCAAACCGGTGGACCGCAGCGAATGGGACATGAATCCGCAAACCTATAACGCCTACTACAATCCTTCGAATAATGAGATCGTGCTACCGGCGGCGATCTTCCTGATCAACGGTGTCAAGGATGCCGAGGTCGACGACGCCGTGGCCTACGGCTATGCGGGCGCTACCACTATCGGCCATGAAATCACCCACGGTTTCGATGATCAGGGGCGCCAGTTTGATGCCGCCGGCAACCTGACCGACTGGTGGACCGCCGATGACGCACGGCAGTTCGGGCAGCGCGCCGATCTCATGGTGGCGCAGTTCAACAGCTACCAGCCTTTCCCCGGCATGCACATCAACGGTAAAGCCGCACTGGGCGAAAACATCGCCGACTACGGCGGTGCCCTGCTGGGCCTGCAGGCTTTCAAGAAGACCGAGCAATACAAGCAAGGTAAGACGATCGGCGGACTGACGCCGACCCAGCGCTACTTCCTCGGCTATGCGCTGGGCTGGATGAACCAGACGCGCGACGAGGCGCTGCGCCAGCACCTGCTCAGCGATGTCCACGCACCGTCGAAGTGGCGGGTGCTGGGGCCGCTGTCGAATCTGCCAGAATTCCATGAGGCCTTCGGCATCAAACCGGGCCAGCCAATGTACCGTGCGCCGGCCGAGCGGGTGCGGATCTGGTAAGTTGCTCGTCAGTCGATGACCGTGATACGTACCTTACTTGCGGCCGGGGTGCTGCTGCTGGCGGGACTGCAACTGCCTGATACTCAGGCGGCACAGCAGGATGCCGTGCCGCGGCGGGCGCTGGCAGAAGGTGAGCTGGAAGAGTTGCGGGTGCAGGGACGCAAGGTGCTGGTGCATATACCTCCCGCGTACGCTAGCAGTAGAGCATTGCCGCTGGTGCTGGCCTTGCACGGCGGTGGCGGAAACGCCCAGCTCATGGCCGAGGATAAGCGCTATGGCTGGCGGCAGCAGGCAGATCTGGGCGGCTTTATCGTGGCCTTTCCCAATGGCGCTAGCCGCCTGCCCGGTGGGCGGCTGGCAACCTAGAATGCGGGCGCTTGCTGCGGCTATGCGCGCGACCAGAAGAGTGACGATGTGGCATTCATCCGCGCCGTGGTGGGGGCGCTCAAGGAGCGTTTCCGCGTCGACGGTGAGCGGGTCTTTGCTACCGGCAT
>JAIELO010000377.1 GCA_019752915.1 Burkholderiaceae bacterium | reverse complement strand
GCCCGGCGCTGTGACGGCGCTCGGCATCGCTCAGTTCGGCCTCGGCGATGTGCCGTGCCGGGGTCGGACGCGATGCCGACGCCACGCCGGTAATCACGCGCAGCGCCTTATCGGCGCCAGAGATAAAACGGTCCAGTGGAGTGTGGTGGAAAGCCATGGCAAACTCGAGAATAAGGAAGCGCCTATTATACGGCGCATGGCCTGATTTTCCCCGTTAGCCCACCCGGCAGTGGGCTGTTTGGCGCCCGACGCTCAGGCGGACGACGCTGCGGCGGCTGCCGCTTCGGCGGCTTCACGCAACTGGCGCTGACGTTCGATGTAGTCGGCCACCGGGCCGCGCACGTCAATTTTCGACAAATCTTTCGCCACGCTCAGGTTCAGCCCCAGCAGGAATGGAATATTTTCGACGGGCACTTCGGTACAGTGTTCGCCAAACGCCCGCAAAAAACGCTGCGACTCCAGCACCGGCACCACTTTCTCGCCACTCATGTACTGCAGGATGCTGGTGATGCTGTGGCCTTTGCCGATGCTGTGATAGATGAAACGGTTGAAGCGCCGGTCCAGCGTCTTGAAGTCCAGCGTTTCCTTGGTCATCAGGCCGGACAGGTAATACAGTCCCAGCGCAACCCGGAAAAATCCGGTCGCTTCATGCCGATCCACGCCGCAGCGGGTCACGGCCAGTATTTTGTCTTGTAATTCCTGATTCATGCGGCATTTTCCCATATTCGATGCCCCACGGATATGACCGCACACCAGCGTGGCCGAATTTCCACAGGCAGGAGGCAAACCGCGTATGATTAATTGGGCAAGTTGTCTATTCAACCACCCCACCGTCCAGTCGGCAGTTTTTGCAGCTTGGCGCAGACTTTATACCGACTATCGCATTGGCTAGTCATATCCCGCACAAGTTCAATACAATGCCATCAGTGTAAAGTGCGTGTCTACGCAGAAATACGGCGCCCGGTCCGGCGCCTCCACAGGAGCAAGCATGGAATTACGTATCAGCAATCTGTCCAAGACCTACGCCAATGGCGTGGTGGCGCTGGACAATATTTCGCTGACTATCCCGAGCGGGATGTTTGGTTTGCTGGGGCCGAATGGCGCCGGCAAGTCCACGCTGATGCGCACCCTGGCCACGCTGCAGGAGTGCGATTCCGGTTCCGTGTTTCTCGACGATATAGATGTACTCGATGAAAAAGATGCAGTGCGCCGCCTGCTCGGCTATCTGCCGCAGGATTTCGGCCTGTACCCGAAGGTGACGGCCTACGAATTACTCGACCACATGGCCGAGCTGAAAGGCCTGTCGTCGCGCGGCCGGCGCCGCGAAGTGGTGGACGGTTTGCTGCAGCAAACCAATCTGTTCGAAGTGCGCCACCAGCGCCTCGGCAGTTTTTCCGGCGGCATGCGCCAGCGCTTCGGCATCGCCCAGGCGCTGCTGGGCGATCCCAAGCTGATCATCGTCGACGAGCCGACCGCCGGCCTCGACCCGCAGGAGCGCGTGCGCTTCCACAACCTGCTGTCCGACATCGGCGAAGACAAGACCGTGATCCTGTCGACCCACATCGTCAGCGACGTCGCCGACCTGTGCGCCAACATGGCCATCATCAACCAAGGCCATCTGCTGCTGTGCGGCCCGACCCAGCAACTGATCCACGAAGTCAGCGACAAAATCTGGGCCCGTTTCATCGACAAACCGGACCTGCCCTCCTTCCAGCTGCGCCATCCGGTGATTTCCTCGCGCCTGCTGTCGGGTCGCACCCTGATCCACGTCTACAGCGAAAACGATCCCGGTGATGGCTTCGAAGAAGCCATCGGCGACCTGGAAGACGTGTATTTCGCCACCATTGCCGGCCGCCATCAGGCCGACAGCCAGTGCCGCTAGTCAGGATCCCGCATGTTCGCCATCGCCTCTTTTGAAGCCCGCCAGCGCCTCAAGCTGCTCTCGACCTGGGTGTATTTCGCCGGTTTTCTGGCACTCGCCCTGCTGTGGATGGCCGCCGCCGGCGGCGCCTTCAAGCAGGCGTCCGTCAGCTTCGGCAGCCAGCTGATCGATTCCCCACGCTCGCTGATGCTGACCGCCAGCTATCTGGGTTCGTTCGGCATGGTGATCATCGCCGCCATGATGGGGCGCTCCGTGCAGCAGGACTTCGAATACGGCATGCAGCACTTCTTCTTCAGTGCGCCGATCAGCAAGGCCCAGTATATGTTCGGCCGCTTTTTCGGCGCCTACCTGACGCTGGCGGTGATTTTCAGCAGCATCGTGCTCGGTGCGTGGCTGGGGCGCTACCTGCCCGGCGTCGATGCAGGCAAGCTTGGTGATCCCGATCTGCTGGCCTACCTGATCCCGTATCTGCTGGTGATCCTGCCCAACATCCTGATTTTCGGCGCCGTGTTCTTCATGCTGGCCGCGCTCAGCCGGCGCATGCTGCCGGTCTACATTTCCAGCGTGGTGATGCTGGTCGCCTATCTGGTGGCCCCCGGTCTGGCGCGCGACCTCGATTATAAAACTCTGGCCGCCCTGATCGACCCGTTCGGCACCACGGCAGTGGCACGGGTCACCGAGTACTGGCCCATCATCGAACGCAACACCCGGCCGTTCTGGCCGGAAGGCGTGTATCTGGTGAACCGCCTGATGTGGTGCTCGTTCGCCATCATCGGCCTGCTGGCTGGCTACTGGCGTTTCAACTTCCTTGCCAGCATCGATAGCGGCCGTCCACGCAGCGACAGCGAACCCGCTCAGCAACTGAGCAGCAAGGCGATACAGACCCGTCAGGAACCCGATTTTGCCCACCGCAATCTGGCCCTGCTGCTGTGCAAGATGAGCTGGCTGAACCTGCGCGAATCCACCAAGAACATCTATTTTCTGGCGATCGTTCTGGCCGGCGTACTGATGATGTACGCCAGCGCACTGGAACTGGGCGCCATCTATGGCACACCCACCTATCCGGTGACTTATCTGGTACTGGAATCGATCTCGGAAACCTTTGCTCTGTTCATGTTCGTGGTCACCACCTTTTACGCCGGTGAACTGGTGTGGCGCGAACGCGAAGCGCGCATCAGCCAGATGCTCGACGCCCTGCCGCTGCCGAACTGGCTGCCGCTGCTGTCCAAGCTGCTGGCACTGATCGGCCTGCAAGCCTTGCTGATGCTGGTCGTCATGCTGTGCGGCATGAGCATCCAGATTGCCAAAGGCTATTTCATCCTCGAACCGGGGCTATACTTCCAGCACCTGTTCGGCCTCCTGCTGCCCGGCTATGCGCTGTCGGCGGTACTGGCAATTGCCCTGCAAGTGCTGATCAACCAGCGCTACATGGCCTACTTCGTGATGGTGGTGTACTACCTGTTCAGCATCGCCGGCACTTCGCTGGGCATCGACAACCCGATGCTAATATTCGGCAACGTGCCGAGTCTGGTGTACTCCGCCATGAACGGCTATGGCCACTTCCTGCCGCGCGAGCGCTGGTTCGAACTGTACTGGGCTGGCGCCGCGCTGATGCTGGTGGTGCTGTCGCTGCTGTTCTGGTCGCGTGGCACCGAGCACAGCTGGTCGCAACGGCTGCAACTGGCACGGCAAGGGCTGAGCGCCCCGACCCTGCTCAGCTTCATGGCCGGACTGCTGATCTTTGCCGGCGCAGGCGCCGTGGTGTTCTATAACACCCATATCGCCAACCGCTACGCCTCGGCCTTCCAGAAAGATGCCGAGCGCGCCAGCTACGAACGCCTGTACCGCCAGTACCGCGATCTGCCGCAGGCACGCATTGTGTCGGTACGCCTCGATGTCGCCATCGAACCGGTGCAGCGCAGCCTGGGCATCAAAGGCCACTATCTGCTGCAGAACAAAACCAGCCAGCCGATTACCGACGTGATGCTGTATCAGGATCCACTGAGCAGCGCCTTCAACGTACGCTTCAGCGCGCCCGCCCGCAACGGATTGCAGGACACGCTGCGCGGCTTCTACAGCTACAAGCTGGTAACCCCACTGGCACCGGGCGAGCAGCTCGGCATGGACTTCGAGACCAGCTACCGGCCACGCGGCATCCTCGGCATGGGCAGCGACACCCCGGTGATCGGCAATGGCACGTTCTTCAACAACGACGTGATGCCACGCATCGGCTACCAGCCCGCGCTGGAATTGCAGGATGCCGGTGATCGCAAGAAACACGACTTGCCAGCGCGCGAAAAACTGCCGCCACGCGACGACCCGAGCGGGCTGGCGAATAATGCGCTGAGCAACGATGCCGACTGGATCAGCTTCGATGCCACCGTCAGCACCAGTGCCGACCAGATCGCCATCGCACCCGGTACGCTGGTCAAGGAATGGCGCGCCAAGGATCGCCACTACTACCACTACAAAATGGAACAGCCGATGCTGAATCTGTACGCCTTCCAGTCGGCGCGCTATCAGGTCAAGCGCGACTGGTGGCAGGACGTCAGCATCGAACTGTATTACCACCCCGAGCATAACTACAATCTGGAGCGGATGAATCAGGGCATCAAGGAATCGCTCGACTACTACACGCGCAATTTCGGCCCCTATCAGAACAAGCTGGTGCGCATCGTCGAATTTCCCCGCTACGCCGCGTATGCCCAGTCGCTGCCGACCACGATTCCCTATTCGGAAGCGCTGGGTTTCATCGCCAAGGTCAACGACCGCAATGTCAAAGATATCGATTACCCGTTCTACATCACCGCGCATGAAGTGGCGCACCAGTGGTGGGGCCACCAGCTGGTGGGCGGCAACACGCGCGGCGGCACGGTACTCAGTGAAACGCTGGCCGAATACTCCGCCCTGATGGTGATGAAGAAGGCCTTCGGCGCCGACAAGATGCGCCGTTTCCTGCGCTACGATCTCGAGCAATATCTGATGGGGCGTGCGCTGGAACGCAAGAAAGAACTGGCACTGGCCGACAATGAGAATCAGGATTACATCCAGTACCGCAAAGGCAGTCTGGCGATGTACCAGCTACAGGAAGCGATCGGCGAAGCGCGCATCAACGCTGCCCTGAAAGAAGTGCTGCTGCAATATGGCCTGCGCAGCGGCCCCTATCCCTCGGTCACGGTGCTGATCGATGCGCTGCGCAAGATTACGCCGCCGGACTACGCCTACCTGATCGACGACGTGTTCAACCACATCGTGCTGTATGAAAACCACGCGGTCTCGGCCAGCGCGCGCCGGCTGGCCGATGGCCGCTATGAAGTCGCCCTCAGCGTCAGCGCCGCCAAAGTGCGCGCCGACGAACAGGGTGCGGAAATGGACATGCTGCTGCGCGACTGGATCGAGATCGGCATCGACGACAAGGACGGCAACAGCCTGTATCGCGAGCGCAAGCTGATCACCCACAAGGACAATCTGTACACCGTGATTGTCGCCGGGCGCCCTGCCAAAGCCGGCATCGACCCCGACAACAAACTGATCGACCGCAAGCCGCGCGACAACCTGATCAACGTCGAATTGCTGACCCAGTGAGTCGCTGCGCCGCCCCGTTAGCAGCAATGACTGCGCTGATTGGTTTGCCTTAGCCAGCCACGCGCGGGGTCACGCTGGCAGCCAGGATAGTGGCCAGTTGCTGCTGCCAGTAACCGGCGCGCTCGCGCGGCCAGACCAGCACCACCTCGACGCAACAGACAAAGCCGCAATCGCTCACCTGTATGCGGCGCAGCGCCGGATCATCGAGCGCGCTATCGGGCAGATAGGCCAGCGCCTGTCCGGCTTTTACCAGCGCCATCAGCAACTGCAGATCATCGGTCCAGTAGCGGATCTTGCGCGGCAGTTGATCATCGCGCCAGCCATCGGCGTAGGCGCCCCCCACCACACCAGCGAACAGCGAGCGCTGCGGACAGACGAAATCGTGCGCCAGTACCTCGGCGCTACTGGCCTGCAGCGTGCCGACAGCACCAGCAACACCGGCCACCTGCCCTGCCGCCAGCGTGGCCACCAGCGGATGCTGGACGGATGCCGTCAGCTGCATCGTCACCGTGCCCAGCGGCGTGACCTGCCAGTCATCCGACCATGCGCCGCCGCGTCCTTCGATCACGCCGCTGGTGACGATGGCTGCAGTCAGATCGCCGCGTGCCAGCGCCGCCAGCGCGTCCTGTTCAAACATCGCACTCAGTTGCTGGCGCGCCGCGGGATAGCTCTGCAATGCCTGCGTAATCGCAGCGGCATGCCGCCATAACAGTATCGCCGGACCGCCGATGCGGCTATCGAGCGCCGCGCCATCGCCCATCAGGTCGGCGCGGGTCTGGTCCGCCAGCGCCAGCAAATCCTGCGCCCTGGCCAGCAACAACTGGCCGCGCGGGTTGAGCACCAACTGCTTGCCGCTACGGTCAAACAGCGCGTGCCCCAGGCTTTCCTCGAGCCGCCGCAACGCCTTGGAGACTGCCGAAGGTGTCAGATGCAGGGCTTGCGCCGCAGCCCCCAGCGTCGGCAGGCGGCTGGCACAGACAAACACGCGCAGATCGGGCAGATTCATAATGTCTTAACGGGATACGAAAAGTGAATATTAGTTGCTTTACTGGATACGACAGCCATCATACCATCGCTGCATGACAACTATCACCCAACAACAATGGATCTACCGCCGGCAACCGCTCGGCCAGATCAGCGCCGACCACTATGAACTGGTCGAACAAGCCCTGTCGACCACGCTGGGCACCGACGAGGTACTCATCGCCGGCCGCTATTTCAGCGTCGATCCGTATATGCGCATCGGCCAGTCCAGCCAGCCGACGTACGACCGCGACGCCCATCCCCTCGACACCGTGCAACAAGGCGGGGTGGTGGCGCAGGTACTGGCCTCGAATGCGCCCGGTTACCGCGCCGGTGACTGGGTGCGCAGCTATACAGGCTGGCAGAGCCATGCACGGGTGCACGCCAGCGCCTTGCAGGCTATCGATGCCACACTGGCGCCCGTCTCGACCGCGCTCGGTGTGCTGGGCATGCCGGGACGCACCGCATGGTTCGGCCTGACGGAAGCGGGCCGGCCGCACGCCGGTGATGTGGTGGTGGTCTCGGCAGCAGCCGGCGCGGTCGGCTCGCTGGTGGTGCAATTCGCCAAACGTCACGGCGCCCGTGTGCTCGGCATTGCCGGCGGCAGCGCCAAGTGCGACTGGCTGCGCGACACGCTGGGCGCGGACTGGGCGCTCGACTACCGCGCCTATACCGATGCCGACGCTCTAGGTGCGGAAATCCAGCGCCTCACTGGCGGCGTCGATGTCTACTTCGACAATACCGGCGGCATGATCACCGACGCGGTGCTGCCACGGATTAAGCGCCGCGCCCGCATCGTCATCTGCGGACAGATCAGCCAGTACAGCGGCGGACTGGAAACGCCGCCACCGGGGCCGCGTCTGCTGCACCATCTGCTCTACCAGCGCGCCACCATGCAGGGTGTGCTGGCACGCGACTACCTGCACCGCATGGATGAAATGCTGGCAGTGGTGGGGCCATGGGTACGCGCCGGCGAGATCGTCTACGAAGAAACCATCCTCGACGGCTTCGCACAATTGCCCGCCGCATTGGAGGGATTATTCAACGGCGAACATCGCGGCAAACTGCTGGTGCGCGCATAAGGCAAAAAAAACGGAACCCGCGGGTTCCGTTTTTTTATTGCAGTGCCAGCGATTTATTCCGCCGCAGCCTTCTTGGCGGGGGCTTTCTTCACGGCTGGCTTTTTCGCCGCTGGCTTCTTGGCCGCCGGCTTTTTGGCTGCCGCCGCTTTCGCTGGCGCGGCTTTCTTGGCGGCTGGCTTTTTGGCCGGTGCCGCACCTTCTTCGCCGGCCTCATCTACCTTGGCCGCTGCCGCCGCTTTGCCTTTGGCGGGCGCCTTGGCTTTGCGCTCTTCGAACTCGAAGCTGATCTT
>JAIELO010000181.1 GCA_019752915.1 Burkholderiaceae bacterium | reverse complement strand
GGTGCCGCGCATCATGATTTCGTGGTTGCCGCGACGCGAGCCGTAGGAGTTGAAGTCGGACTTCAGTACGCCGTTTGCCAGCAGCCATTTACCGGCCGGACCGTCTTCCTTGATCGAACCGGCTGGCGAGATGTGGTCGGTGGTGATCGAGTCGCCGAACACGCCCAGTGCGCGCGCGCCGGTGATGCCGGTGGCCGCCGCCTTCGGCGTCATTTCGAAGCCTTCGAAGAACGGTGGTTCGGCGATATAGGTCGACTCTGGCCAGTTATAGACTTGGCCTTCGGTGCTCGACACGTGTTCCCACAGCTTGCCGGGATTGCCTTTCACGTCGGCGTAGTTGGCCTTGAACACTTTGGCGTTCATGGCAAACTTCATCAGCTTGGCGATTTCCTGCGAGGTTGGCCAGATATCGCCCAGATACACGGCCTTGCCATCCTTGCCCAGACCGACAGGTTCGGTCATCAGGTCTACTGTCATATTGCCGGCGATGGCGTAGGCCACCACCAGCGGTGGCGAGGCCAGGAAGTTGGAGCGGATGTTCGGGTGGATGCGCGCTTCGAAGTTGCGGTTACCGGACAGCACGGCCGAGGCCACGATGTCGTTGCTGGTAATGGCTGCATTGAGTTCCGGCGTCAGGTCGCCGGCGTTACCGATGCAGGTGGTGCAACCGTAGGCGGTGACGCCGAAGCCCAGTTGTTCCAGATACGGCAGCAGACCGGCGGCGGTCAGGTATTCGGTGACCACGCGCGAGCCCGGTGCCAGCGAGGTCTTGATGTGCGGCGCGACGGTCAGTCCGGCCTCCACGGCCTTCTTGGCCAGCAGACCAGCGGCCAGCAGCACGCTCGGGTTGGAGGTGTTGGTGCAGGAGGTAATCGCAGCGATCAGCACATCGCCATTTTTGACGTTCACGCCATTGCTGGTGGTGTAGTTCCTGGCGAGGTCTTCGGCTTTTTTGTTAAAGCCGTTTTCCGTGGTCGGCTTCGAGAACAGTTCCGTGAAGTTGTTTTTCACGTTACCGATTTCGATGCGGTCCTGCGGGCGTTTCGGGCCGGCCAGCGACGGCGTCACCGAGCTCAGATTCAGTTCCACCACGCGGGTGTAATCAATCTCGCCTGCCTGCGGCACGCCATACAGACCTTGCGCCTTGAAGTAGGCAGCAAAGGCGGCGATTTCGTCCTTGGTGCGGCCGGTGCCTTCGAAGTATTCGATGGTGGCGTCGTCGACCGGGAAGAATCCCATGGTGGCGCCGTATTCCGGTGCCATATTGGCGATGGTGGCGCGGTCCGTCAGCGACAGCGTTTCAGTACCGGCACCGAAGAACTCGACGAACTTGCCGACCACTTTTTCCTTGCGCAGCAATTCGGTAATGGTCAGCACCAGATCGGTGGCGGTGCAGCCTTCGCGCAGCACGCCGGTCAGGTTGACGCCGATCACGTCCGGGGTCAGGAAGTAGACTGGCTGGCCCAGCATGCCGGCTTCCGCCTCGATGCCGCCCACGCCCCAGCCGACTACGCCGATGCCGTTGATCATGGTGGTGTGCGAGTCGGTACCGACCAGCGTATCCGGGTAGTACACGCCTTCGGCGGTTTTGTGCACGCCGCGCGCCAGATATTCGAGATTGACCTGGTGTACGATGCCGAAGCCCGGTGGCACCACGCCGAAGGTGTCAAACGCCTGCATGCCCCATTTCATGAACTGGTAGCGCTCGTTATTGCGCGAGAATTCCAGCTTCATGTTCAGGTCCAGCGCACCTTTTTCGCGGAAATGGTCGATGGTCACCGAGTGGTCAACCACCAGATCGACCGGCACCAGCGGTTCGATTTTCTTGGCGTTGATGCCCATTTTGTAAGCCACGTTACGCATTGCGGCCAGATCGGCCAGCAGCGGTACGCCGGTGAAGTCCTGTAGCACCACGCGCGCCACTACGAACGGAATTTCGTCGACGCGTTCTGCGGTCGCACCCCAGCTAGCCAGCTGGCGCACGTGTTCTTCGGTGACCTTCTTGCCGTCGCAGTTGCGCAGCACCGATTCCAGTACCACGCGGATCGATACGGGCAGGCGGGAAATCTTGGCACCCAGACTCTGCTCCAGCGCAGGCAGTGAGTAGAATTTGCCGGTTTTACCAGCTATATCAAATGTCTTGAGCGTATCGAGGGTGTTGTGTGCCATGACTTCTCCTAGGTTTGGGGGTGTCGTCGCTGCGCCCGTTTCGGGCGCAGAGGATTACAGGCTGGCGCCAGTGGTCGGCGCTGCGTTGCTAGCGATGGGTTTCATTTGTTCGGCATTGCGGCACTCGTTGGCCAGCTGGCGACCCTGTTTCGAATCGAGCAGCATGCCCTTGGCCGGAATGCCGATCCAGACCAGACCATACACATGGTTTTCAAAGCGGTGCGCGCCGGTGCTGGTGCCAACGCGGGTCAGACGGTGCAAACGCTTTTTCCAGCGCAGGGCGATGTGGGCGTCGTCGTTGCTGTTTTCGTAGATGGTGATCTTGTTGCCGAGTTCGCAATCGAATTCGGTCACGGAGGAATCGTTGACGGCCGGTTCGGCGGCGTCTTCGTCGAGCGGCTTGGCTTCAGCCGCTTTGGCCGCAGGCTTGGCCTTAGTGGCCTTCTTGACACTAGTCTTGCTCGGCGTGTTGTCGGCGTGAGCGCTGGTGCTCAGGGCGAGGGCGGAACAGGACAGGCTGCAAGCGAGCAGCAATTGGGAGAGAGTCATGGTGATACTTCCAGATGAGAAATTTAATCGGCGTTGCCGCTCAGCAGAGTCTGGGCCGCTTCAGGCAGGCTGAGACCGGCCAGTTTAGCCCGCTGCAGCACAGTCCAATAGTATCTGTAGCTGGCGCGGTCATGCAAGCGGCCATTCTGCGAAATCGGCCCCCATTGCACTGCTGCAGCTTCGAGCAGAATCGCGGTGGCGTCACTGACTTCCGACAAACGCGGTGTGAAGGTTTTGATGATGGGTTTGATCTGGTCCGGATGGATGCTCCACATCCGGGTATAGCCGAATTCGGCCGCGGCGCGCTGGGCGTCGTTAGCCGCTACGGCGGTGTCTTTGATGTCGGTCGTGACATTGTGCGACGGCACCTTGCCGTGCGCATGGCAGGCTGCTGCCACTTCCAGTTTGGCACGCACCACCAGCGGGTGGGTGAACTGGCCCGGCGTGCGCATCGCGCTGGCCGGAATCGCGCCGTAGTGCGAGGACACGAAATCCATGATGCCGAACGACAGGCATTGCACCTGCGGCAGGGCGGCGATGGCATAGGCATCATGCAACGCGGCATGGGTTTCGATCAGCACGTGGACCGGCAAGTCCTTGCGACCCACTTTGGCAGCATGGGTATTAATCAGCTTGATGGCCGCCGTGACTTCCTTGGCGCTGTGCACTTTTGGCAGCACGATATAGGCCAGCCGTTCGGCGGCCGTGCAGATGATCTCGACATCGCTGGCAAAGTGCGGGCTGGCCAGATCATGGACGCGCGCGCCCAGCCGGTTGAATTTGTTGTCGTCCGACAGCACCAGTGCCGCCACCATGCGGGCGTGTTCGATTTCGTTGCCGGCGCTGGCGCCGTCTTCGCAATCGAGGGTGATGTCGAACAGGGGACCCAGCTCTTGTTGCAAGGCAATCGATTTGCGCATCAGCTTTTCGCTGCCGGCGTAATGGTCACAGGCTGGCAGCAGCAGTGGTTGGCGATTGCCCTGGAATAAAACCTCGGATGGATGCATGCGGGAAGTGTCTGGAACTGCGGAGGGATGAGATGGAACTGCCGCGCTGCTATCAGCAGCGCGGCGGGTGCGGCGGAGCGGTGGTTTAACCGGTTCCACTGAGGCAGAGTAGCCGGAAGATATTAAGGCAGCAGGTGCTTGACGCCTTCGCGCTCTTCGGTCAGTTCTTTCAGGGTCAGGTTGATGCGCTCTTGCGAGAATGCATCGATTTCCAGACCTTGAACGATTTTGTACTCGCCGTTTTCGGTGGTAACAGGGAAGCCGAACACGGTGCCTTCAGGGATGCCGTAGGAACCATCCGAAGGAACGCCCATGGTGGTCCATTTACCAGCGGTGCCCAGTACCCAGTCGTGGATGTGGTCGATGGCAGCGTTGGCAGCCGAAGCAGCCGACGACAGACCGCGCGCTTCGATGATGGCGGCGCCGCGTTTGCCCACGGTAGGCAGGAACACGTTGGCATTCCATTCCTGATCGTTGATCAGATCCTTGACAGCTTTGCCGCCGACGGTGGCGAAACGGTAGTCAGCGTACATGGTTGGCGAGTGGTTGCCCCAGACGCACAGTTGTTCGATATCTTTTACGGCGGTGCCGGTTTTGGCAGCCACTTGCGACAGCGCACGGTTGTGGTCCAGACGCAGCATGGCGGTGAAGTTCTTCGCTGGCAGCGATGGCGCCGATTTCATGGCGATGTAGGCATTGGTGTTGGCTGGGTTGCCAACTACCAGTACTTTGACATTGCGCGAAGCAACGGCGTCCAGTGCTTTACCTTGTACGGTGAAGATCTGGGCATTGGCTTCCAGCAGGTCTTTACGTTCCATGCCTGGACCGCGTGGACGGGCGCCAACCAGCACAGCGACGTCGATATCCTTGAAGGCGGTCATCGGGTCGGAGTGGGCGGTCATCTCGGTCAGCAGCGGGAAGGCGCAATCGTCGATTTCCATCATGACGCCTTTCAGCGCCTTTTGTGCTTTTTCGTCAGCAATTTCCAACAGTTGCAGAATAACTGGTTGGTCTTTGCCCAGCATGTCGCCGTTGGCGATGCGGAACAGCAGAGCGTAACCGATTTGACCGGCGGCGCCGGTAACAGCAACACGCATTGGGGTTTTAGCCATGATGAATCTCCAAAGTGGGAATAAAACGTTCGCGAAGCAGGGCCAGTGCCGGCCCGGGAAACCGTAATGATACTTGAACTGTGCTGCAAATTTGCTGAAAACACGCTGAAAATCAGCCGCTAGCTAGCCTCTGACAAGCTTCCCTCAGCGGGTCCTGCAAGCGCCTCGCTGGGGAGTTTAGGCGCGTGGGTGGCATCTGTCAATGCTATCTTATGTCTTATATAAGACAGATAAGTTATTCCGTGTTTTTGCTGGACGGCAGGGGGCATTTGTGGTGAAATCGTGGTCTATGAATTCTGTCCCGCCCAATCCTACAACACCTTCCACTCCCGCTAGCGGCAGTGCGGGCGGCGCATCGACAGCTCCTTCGCCAACTTTCTCGCCACTTTACCAGCAAATCAAGGGTCTGATTACCCAGAGTTTGCAGTCGGGCGAATGGAAGCCGGGCGAGCTGATTCCGAGTGAAGTCGAACTGGCCAACCGTTTCAAGGTCAGTCAGGGCACGGTGCGCAAGGCGATTGATGAGCTGGCAGCGGAGAATCTGGTGCTGCGCAAGCAGGGTAAGGGCACTTTTGTTGCCACTCACCATGAGGCACGCGCCCACTTCCGTTTCCTGCGTCTGATGCCGGACGAAGGCGTGCCGCACTACCCGGATAGTCGTATTGTTGAGGTTAAACGGCTGCGTGCGCCCGCCGATGTGGCGCGCCTACTTGATCTAAAGTCGGGTGACGCGGTGGTCTTCATCAAGCGCGTACAGGCCTTCGATGGCGTGCCGACGATTGTCGAAGAGCTGTGGCTGCCGGGCATGATCTTCAAAGGCCTGACCGCCGAGCGGCTGGTGGAATATAAAGGGCCGATGTACGGCCTGTTCGAATCGGAATTCGGCACCCGCATGATCCGTGCGACGGAGAAAATCCGCGCCGTCTGCGCCAGTGAGGAAGATGCACAACTGCTCGGGATTGCCGTCCAGACCCCGTTACTGGTTTCGGAACGGGTCTCCTATACCTATGGCGATAAAGCCGTGGAGTTGCGCCGGGGCCTGTATTCGACCGCGCGGCACCACTATCACAATGAATTGAATTAAACGGCTGGTACTGACCAGCCGATAGGACAGGGCACGCCTGACGGGTGTGCCTCGCAGCAAAAAGAGGGTGTCGCCAGCAACTTTTGCTGGACTAGTTGATAATGCGTTGAGCCACGGAAATTAGTCGTGCTGGGTGATGACTAAGGTTATTTTGGTTATATGTAACAATACATATTGGTTATAAATGCGAAAATCAGCGAAAATCGCGTTCTCGATATTTTTGTTTATGCTTAGGAGGTCTTGATATGTCAGAAGCCGTAAGGGAAGTCCCGAAAAAAGAACGGCCGGAGTTCCGCAACATCCATGTGACGGAATTGTCCAACTACCGCTTGCCTCTGGCTGGCGTTGTGTCCATCCTGCACCGCATCAGCGGCCTCACGATGTTCGCACTGCTGCCATTCGTGCTGTACCTGCTGGAACAGAGCCTGCGCTCCGAAATTTCCTTCGCGTACTACCAAGGGATCGTCTCTTATCCACTGGTCAAACTGATCATTCTGGCGCTGGTATGGGGCTATATGCACCACTTCTGCGCCGGTGTCCGTCACCTGGTGATGGATATGCACATCGGTCTGGCAAAGGAACAGGCACGTCACTCGGCAGCTACCGTGCTGGTCGTGAGCCTGAGCCTGACGGCTATCGTCGCCCTCAAACTGTTTGGAGTCTTCTGAGATGGCAAATAACAACATCGGACCAAAACGCCTCGTAGTAGGCGCGCATTACGGCCTGCGTGACTGGCTGGCACAACGTGTTACCGCCGTCCTGATGGTGGCGTACACCGTGATTCTGCTGGTCGCTTTCCTGACCGGCCAGAACTTCACCTATGAAGGCTGGGCTGGCCTGTTCGCCCAGCAGTGGTTCAAACTGATCAGCGCTGTGACCCTGTTCGGCCTGTTCTTCCACGCCTGGGTCGGCGTGCGGGACATCTGGATGGACTATGTTAAATCTGTCGGTCTTCGTCTGACTCTGCAAGTCGCCACTATCGTGTGGTTGATTGCTTGTGCCGCCTGGTCGGTACAGATACTCTGGAGTGTTTAATCGTGGCAGCTATCAAATCTGCAATCCCTACCCGCCGCTTTGACGCGGTAATCGTCGGCGCCGGCGGCTCCGGCATGCGCGCATCGCTGCAACTGGCTGAAGCCGGTCTGAACGTTGCGGTCCTGTCGAAAGTATTCCCGACCCGTTCCCACACCGTGGCAGCGCAGGGCGGTATCGGCGCCTCGCTGGGCAATATGGCCGAAGATAACTGGTTCTGGCATATGTTCGACACCGTCAAAGGTGGCGACTATCTGGGCGACCAGGATGCGATCGAATTCATGTGCCGCGAAGCACCGAAGGTCGTGTACGAACTGGAACACTTCGGTATGCCTTTCGACCGTAATCCGGACGGCACCATCTATCAGCGCCCATTCGGCGGCCACACCGCTAATTTCGGCGAAAAAGCCGTACAACGCGCTTGCGCTGCTGCCGACCGTACCGGTCACGCGCTGCTGCACACGCTGTATCAGCGTAATGTGCGCGCCCGTACCCACTTCTTCGTGGAGTGGATGGCACTCGACATCATCCGTGACGCCGACGGCGACGTGGTCGGCGTGGTGGCACTGGAAATGGAAACCGGCGAATGCATGATTCTGGAAGCGAAGACCACCATCTTCGCGACCGGCGGTGCTGGCCGTATCTTCGCTGCATCGACCAATGCCTTCATCAACACCGGTGACGGTATGGGTATGGCGGCACGTGCCGGCCTGCCACTGCAAGACATGGAATTCTGGCAGTTCCACCCGACCGGCGTGGCCGGCGCGGGCGTGCTGATTACCGAAGGTGTGCGCGGTGAAGGCGGTATCCTGATCAACTCCGAAGGCGAACGTTTCATGGAACGTTATGCGCCTACGCTGAAAGATCTGGCACCACGCGACTTCGTGTCCCGCTCAATGGAACTAGAAGTCTTGGAAGGTCGTGGTTGTGGGCCGCATAAGGATCACGTACTGCT
>JAIELO010000179.1 GCA_019752915.1 Burkholderiaceae bacterium | reverse complement strand
GCCAGTTTGGCGCGCAGGGGTGGAATTGCGTCGAGCCCCCGTGCTTCCAGCGTGCGCGGCACCAGCGCCATGCGCGCCAGTACGTCTTCTCGGGTTTTGTCGACCATTTCCCACAGGCTGTCATGGGCCGGGAAATCACCATAGGCGTAGCCAAGCTGGTTCAGGTGTGCAGACAGCAGGCCGAAGTGTGTGGCTTCCTCGGCCGCCACCCGTAACCAGTCGACGTAATACTCGGCGGGCATCCCGGCAAAGCGCCACAACGCATCGAGTGCCAGATTGATGGCATTGAATTCGATATGGCTGAGTGCGTGAATCAGCATGGCGCGCCCTTCTTGGGTGGCCATGGAACGTCGCCCCACGGCAAGCGGCGGGACGAGTTCCGGACGCTGCGGGCGGCCCGGTATCGGCGCTTCGGTCTGTAATGACGCTGCGTCCTCCAGCTGCAACAGTCCCGCGCGCCAAGCGTCGGCCATGGCAGCAACGGCGCGCATTTTCTCGGCTGGATCACTCAACAACAGGCAGTCCAGCGCAGTGCGGCGCAATTCGGTCGCAGGAGAAAGAGAGGCGGAGCAAGCGTGCATGAGAGCGTGTCGTTTCGAGGGAAAAGCCGGCAGTGTAGCATCTGTGCGCGGGCGGTTCTTGGCAGCGGGCTCACTGCACAGTATGCTAGACGCCTTTCCCTTGATGCGGAGTTTCCATGTCACGCGCTGTCACCGCCCTGCTCGGCATGCTCTGGATGTCGCTGGCGCACAGCCAGACGGCACCGCTGGAACGCGAGCTGAACGCCGTGTTCGCCGACCCTGCCATGCCGCTGGCCAGCCTTGCCGTGCTGGCCGTGCGCGCAGGACAGGTGCACTACAGTTTTCAGGCGGGGCAGCGCCAGGTCGGCGCTGTCGCCTCGCCCGTCACCGATCAGACGCTGTTCCGCATCGCCTCGATCTCCAAGATGGTGACCACCATGGGGCTGCTGAAGCTGGTCGAACAGGGGCAGCTTGATCTGGATGCCGATATTGGCCGCTATCTCGGCTATACCGTGCGCAATCCATACTTCCCCGAACGGGTCATTAGCTTGCGCATGCTGCTCAGCCATAGGTCCTCGCTGCGTGACGGGGCTGGCTACTATTGGTCCGGCGAGACAGCCATCCGCACCGAGCTGACGCGCGGCGCGGCGGCAATGTGGAGCGCGACTCAGGCGCCCGGCAGCTATTTCAGTTATGCCAATCTGAATTGGGGCGTAGTCGGCACGATCATGGAACAGGTCAGCGGCGAGCGCTTTGATCGATTGATGCAGCGCTTGCTCCTGCAACCTATGGGACTGCCGGGAGGCTATTATCCGGCCAGTTTCAGTAGCGCGGAACTGGCCCAGCTTGCCACCCTGTACCGCAAGCGCACCACCGAGACGGAAGTGTGGGATCCGCAAGGCCCGTGGATCGCTCAGGTCGATGCCTTGCAGCGACAAGGTCCGAGCGCTGCGGCCATTCCGGCGAACTATGTACCGGGCAGCAATGGCACGCTGTTCAGTCCTACGGGAGGGTTGCGCATTTCGGCCCACGGGCTGGGGCAATTGATGCTGATGCTGATCCAGCAAGGCCAGTATCAGGGACAGACCATCCTGCAGCCAGCCAGTATTGCCCTGATGTTCAGCCAGCAGTGGTGCTTTGACGGCAGTAATGGCGACACGGAGAACGGCCAGTATGGCAGCTGGGGGCTGGGCAGCCAGCGCTTCGGGATGCTGGCGGATGGTCGTGACCGACTGGTGGAAGATCAGGACTTTCATGGCGTCGGCCACCTAGGCGAGGCCTACGGCCTGCTCTCGACGTTCGCTGTTGATCTACAACGGGGCGATGGCATGATCGTACTGATTGGCGGTGTCGGGCGCGATCCGGCACTGCATCCGGGCCGGTATTCGGCCCTGACGCGCAGCGAAGAACGGCTATTGACGGCGCTCTATCGGCAGATACGTCAGCCAGCGCCGCAGGCGAAGGCCGCGCAAGAGCACTAGGTTCGCGGGGAACTCATCCCAATCCTACAATTACGGGGGCAATGCACTGATACCTGCCAGAGCCGCAGTGTTTCATGATGAGTCATATTCCGGTGCGATTCCGCCCGGAATGGTCCAACCATCGGAGACTATCATGAGTTATCTAGACCGCGACACCTATGGCATCTACAACGATAATGCAGACGACAGCGGCCCCGGTCCGCGCCTGATGGGCGCTGATACGCTGATCGGCGAAGACGTCTACAACCATCAGGACGAAGACCTCGGCGATATCAAGGAAATCATGCTCGACATCCGTCAGGGGCAAGCGGCTTACGCCGTGCTGTCCTTCGGCGGCTGGCTAGGCATGGGCGATAAACTGTTTGCCGTGCCATGGCAGGCGCTGCAACTCGATACGGCTAACCAGCGTTTCCTGCTCGACGTGTCTAAAGAACATTTGAAAACGGCGCCCGGCTTCGACAAGGATCACTGGCCTGACATGGCCAGCGCCGAATTCAGCACCCAGATTCATGATTTCTATCAAACCCAGCAGAATGTCAGTGGTAGCCGTACCGCTAGCGGTAGCGTGATGGGAAGTGGCAGCAGCAGTCTGCAGAGCGACCCCGGCTACAGCGGTAACGTGGAACCGGGCGCCGGGCGTGGCGGCATGCCGTAACACGGATCGGCGAGGCATCGCTCCCTAACTGCACCAAGATGAGGCAGCAGCGCGCCACGGCATGAAGCTTGTGCCTGTGCGCCCTGTCAGTAATGCGTCAGCAAGGGCCGGTGGCACGGGTTAATCCCGCGTCGCCGGCCTTTTTGCATGTCGGCTTGTGGCGCGGTGCGGCGATGATCGCCCTCGCGCCATCCGGGCGCATCCGCGCCCCGGTGTGCACCGTTTGCTTCGCACCAAAATCGGGCATTCCTATTGGCACGCTTCTTGATATGAAGATAGCGTACTCATCTGGGATGGTTCGATATGGCAAAATTCTTCAATGAAATGACCGCCGATGGTCTGGCGCATCACGCAAGCGCTGAGGTTCGGGAGCATTATCGCGAGTTCTGTGGCTGGTTACAGCGCCAGTCGCATGAAACCATAGAACGGAAACGGGCCGAGGCGGACCTGACCTTCCGCCGGGTCGGCATCACCTTCGCGGTGTATGGCGACGATGCCGGTACGGAGCGCTTGATTCCCTTCGACACCATTCCCCGCATCATTCCTGCACATGAATGGAAGCAATTGCAGGCGGGACTGGTACAGCGCGTCAAAGCGCTCAATATGTTCATTCACGATATCTATCATGATCAGAACATCATCCGCGCCGGTCTGATTCCGGCCGAACAGATCTACAAGAACGCCCAGTACCGGCCGGAAATGCAGGGCGTCGACGTGGTCTCCGACATTTACGCTCACATCGCCGGGGTCGATATTGTGCGCGCCGGTGAAGGCGAATTCTACGTCCTCGAAGATAATTTGCGGGTGCCGTCCGGTGTTTCCTACATGCTGGAAGACCGCAAGATGATGATGCGGCTGTTCCCGGAACTGTTTGCCCGCAACCGGATTGCGCCCGTTGATCACTATCCTGATCTGTTGCTGGACAATCTGCGCTCGGTCGCGCCGATGGGCATCAACGACCCGACCGTGGTGGTGATGACGCCGGGCATGTATAACTCGGCCTATTTCGAACACGCTTTCCTGGCCCAGCAGATGGGGGTGGAACTGGTAGAAGGCAAAGACCTGTTCGTCAGCGACAACACGGTGTATATGCGCACCACGCGGGGCCGCAAGCGGGTTGACGTGATCTATCGCCGTCTCGATGACGATTTCCTCGACCCGCTGGCGTTCCGTGCCGACTCCTCGCTCGGTGTGCCGGGGCTGCTGTCGGTGTATCGCGCTGGCCGTGTGACGCTGGCCAATGCCATCGGTACTGGCGTGGCTGACGATAAATCCATTTATCCGTATGTGCCGGACATGATCAAGTTCTATCTGAGCGAAGAACCGATCCTGAATAATGTGCCGACCTATCAGTGCCGCAAGCCGGAAGATCTGGCCTATACCCTCGCCCACTTGCCGGAGCTGGTGGTCAAGGAAGTGCATGGTGCGGGCGGCTACGGCATGCTGGTGGGCCCTGCTTCGAGCAAGGCGCAGATCGAGGACTTCCGCCAGCGTCTGCTGGCCCGTCCGGACGGCTATATCGCCCAGCCGACGCTGGCGCTGTCGGCCTGTCCGACCTATGTCGAGAGCGGCATCGCGCCGCGCCACATCGATTTACGTCCCTTCGTGCTGTCTGGCAAAACGATTTCCATGGTGCCCGGCGGCTTGACGCGGGTGGCTCTGCAGGAAGGCTCGCTGGTGGTGAATTCGTCGCAGGGCGGCGGCACCAAAGACACCTGGGTACTGGAACGCTAAGGAGAAATCATGTTAAGTCGTACCGCCGATCATTTGTTCTGGATGGCCCGCTATACCGAGCGTGCCGAAAATACTGCCCGCATGCTGGATGTGAATGTGCAAACGTCGATGCTGCCCCAGTCCGATGCCGAGAATGCGCAAGGCTGGCGTGCCATGCTGGGTATTTCTGAATTGCAGCAGCGCTTTGACGAAAAGTACCGCAGCCTCGAGGGGCGTGCCGTGATCGATTTCATGGTGCGCGATCCGGCCAATCCCTCCTCGATTGCGGCCTGCCTGACGGAAGCGCGCGAAAATGCCCGCGCCGTGCGTGGCACGCTGACCACGGAAGTGTGGGAGATCCAGAATCAGACCTGGCTGGACATGCAGCAGCATCTGAAGAGCGATCTGCTCGATACCGATCCCAGCAAGTTCTTCGAATGGGTCAAATACCGCTCCCACCTGTCGCGTGGCGTCACGGTCGGTACCATGCTGCGCGATGAGGCCGTGCACTTTATCCGTCTGGGAACTTTCCTTGAACGGGCCGATAACACGGCGCGCATTCTCGATGTGAAGTTCCACAGCGGCGGCAGCGAGCCGGCGGCAGAAACCATGACCCAGCGCGATTTCTATTACTGGGGCGCTCTGCTACGTTCCGTCTCCGGCTTCGAGATCTACCGCAAGGTGTATCGCGATGTGATTACGCCGGCGCGTATTGCCGAATTGCTGATGCTGCGCGGCGATATGCCGCGTTCCTTGCTCGCTTGCATGGACGAGGTGCTGCAGAACTTGCGGGCGGTGCATAATGAGGTGTCGGCCGATACGGAACGTTACGCCGGTAAACTGCATGCACAGCTGCAGTTCGGCAAAATCGAGGATCTGCTGGCCGAAGGCCTGCACGACACCCTGACCACCTTCCTCGCTGACATTAATCAGCTGGGTAACCGCATCAGTCGCGACTTCCTCGTGCCACTGGCTGCCTGAACGGGGACTCCGCATGCATCTGACCATCCGGCACGAAACGGTCTATTCCTATAGTGCGCCTCTGGCGCATACCATCCAGCAGCTACACCTGACGCCGCGCAGTGATCCGCAGCAAAGGGTGCTGTCCTGGGACTTAAGCGCGCCCGGCGAACTGCATGCGTACACGGATGCTTTTGGCAATCTGTCGCACATGATGACGCTCGATACGCCGCACTCGCAACTGACCATTGTGGCCGGTGGTGTGGTGGAAACCCGGCTGCCTAAGCGCGGTCGCATCAGCACGACCGAGAGCCTGTCGCCGCTGGTGTTTACCGTACCGACCCGCTTCACCGCGGCCGGACCGGAGATACAGGCGCTGGCTGGCGTCTGCCTCGGCAACGGCAGCGCCACCAGCAGCAAGCTGCTGCAACTGTGCGAGCGGATTCTGTACGGGGTGCGTTACCAGACTGGCGCGACCGGCGTAGAGAGCACTGCCACCGAGGCGGTACGGCTAGGGCAAGGCGTGTGTCAGGATCACGCGCATATCTTTATCGCCTGCTGTCTGGCAGCCGGCATCCCTGCCCGCTATGTGTCCGGCTATATCGATCCGGAGAACAGCGGCCACGCTGCCAGCCACGCCTGGGTGGATGGCTGGGTAGAAGACGGCGATTATTCGGGCTGGGTCAGCTTCGATGTCACCCATGCCCGCCTGATGACGGATGCTTATTGCCGTCTGGCGATCGGGCGTGACTACGATGGTGCGGCGCCGATACGCGGTGTGCGGCGTGGCGGTGGCACGGAATCGATGCTGGTGCAGGTTCAGATTGTGCCGCAGTAGGCGGTGTAAAATGCAGGCTCTTTTGACGAATGGTTGCCGAGTATGACTTATTGTGTGGGCATGCGCCTGAACGCCGGGCTGGTTTTTCTTTCTGATTCGCGTACCAATGCGGGCGTCGATCAGGTGGGTACCTTCCGCAAGATGAGTGTGTTCGAAGTTCCCGGTGAGCGGATGATGGTCATGATGACCGCCGGGAATTTGTCAATTTCCCAGTCGATTCGCCAACTGGTTGCGGAAAGCCACGATGAAGAAGGCCGCAGTCTGTGGAATGTCAGCAATATGCACGATGCGGCGCGGATTGTGGGCGAAGCGGTGCGTCAGGTGCATGCGCGTGACGCCAAGGCGCTGGCCGATTTCGGCATCGATTTCAATGTCAGCATTATTTTCGGCGGGCAGATTGGCAGCGAACGTTGCCGTCTGTTCCAGATCTACTCGGCCGGTAATTTTATCGAAGCGCATGATGAAAATACCTATTTCCAGATCGGTGAAGCCAAATACGGCAAGCCGATCATCGATCGCGTGGTCGCGCCAGGCACCAGTCTGGATGACGCCGCTAAATGCGCGCTGATCTCCATGGATTCGACGCTGCGCTCGAATGTCTCGGTAGGCCTGCCGCTCGATTTGCTGGTCTACGAAACAGCGTCGCTGGCAGTCACCCACTTTGTGACCATCGACGAGCGCAATCAGTATTTCCAGATGATCCGTAATACCTGGGGCCACCAGCTTAAAACTGTCTTCGAAGGGCTGGAAAACCCGGTCTGGGATGCCGCGCCGGAGAGTACTGCGCATGTCCTGCATGCAGCAGGAACCGGCAGCCAGCCGGTACGGGTTGCCCCGCCGAGCAGTCTGGCCCTGCCAGTCGGCAATCATCACCCCCTGCAGACGCTGACTCAGCAGTTCCACGACGGACAGCAATAGTCCGGCACTCTGGCAGATGAACGGCTATGATGAGCGTTCATGGAAACCTGTTCTGGAGCATTGCATGGCGGAAGTAAGTATTTTTTCAGTCGATACCCTGATCAAATACATGGGGGATGATGAGAAAGCGTGCGCGCTGGTCGGGCAGATCGTGCGTGATGCTTTTGCCCCCGGTATGGCGCCCTTGCTCGACGCTGGCCTCGCGATCCGTGAAGGGCGTCTGAACCAAGCGGCCAAGGCGCTGCACACTTTGCGCGGCGCGATAGGCACGCTCGGGGCGAATCGCTTGGTAGCTGCCTGCATACCGCTCGAACAGGCGCTACTTGCCCCCCACCCTGAACTGATCCCGTCACTGTTTGCGTCCGTCGAATCCGAGTACCGGCTGGTGCTGCATGCGGCGCAACAGTGGTTACGCCAGAACGCGCCCGAACCCTCGCCTTGATTGTTGCCCTTTAGTTCACAAAAACCTGTTGGTCTTTGCGTGCTGCAGTGCGGATAAATTGTCCGCAGCGGGGGTATTTTTCCCTGTTACTTTCCCTGTTAACGTATCGTTACAATTGTTACTCTGGTTAAAGCAGTATCAACAGGACCAGCATTTTGTTCGTGCTACCATGGCTGCTGACTGATCCGCTGCCCCTCTGTAGCAGGGGCGATCGTTCTGTGGGAGCAGCTTGGCCTGTTATGCAATGCTGATCAGGGGCTTGCGTTATTTGCAATTTGCCTCAGCGCAAGTATAATGGTGCAGTGCGTCGTGGCTACTTACGTTCCCAGCGTTAATCACAGGTTGGAGCTTTATGGAATTATTCAATAAGTCGGGTGTGCTAATTTCGTCGGTACTGGTACTGGTGGG
>JAIELO010000421.1 GCA_019752915.1 Burkholderiaceae bacterium | reverse complement strand
ACGCAATAGAACAAAAACGTTACAATTCCCGCAACGACCGTTGGTTCGGTCAGGGCCATGAGTCCCACTACGTAAATCCAGGCAACCGCAACAATTAGCATACGCAATCCAGGTAAAGATATTTAACTATTTTTAGGGAATCAACCATGAATTTGCCCGACCCTCAAGCTATTGCCAACGCATGGATGTCGCAGATGAGCGACCCGTCACAATGGCAATCCTGGTTTAATCTGGCCCCCAGCACGGAAGCCAATCCGCTGGCCGCCATGATGCAGGAGGTGGGCGCATCGGTAAAGCCGGAAGCCATGGAAGCGCTCAAAAATCAGTATCTGGCGGACTTTGCCGAGCTCTGGCAGGAGTTCCTGGCCGGTAAGGCGCCGGAAGTGGCGGATCGCCGCTTCACTTCGGCAGCCTGGCAGGGCAATCCCATGTCCTCGTTCAATGCCGCATCCTACCTGTTGAATGCCAAGTTCCTCAATGCCATGGTGGATACGGTGGAGACGAATGCCCAGCAGAAGCAGAAAATCCGCTTCGCCGTACAGCAGGTGGTCGATGCCATGTCGCCCGCCAACTTCCTCGCTACCAATCCGGAAGCGCAGCAGAAGCTGATCGAGACCAAGGGTGAAAGTCTGACCAAGGGTCTGGCGAATATGCTGGCCGATATGAACAAGGGCCATATTTCCCTGTCGGACGAAAGCGCGTTCGAAGTGGGTCGCAATCTGGCCACCACCGAAGGCACGGTGGTGTTTGAAAACCCGCTGTTCCAGCTGATCCAGTACAAACCGCTGACGGCCAATGTGCACCAGCGCCCGCTGCTGATGGTGCCGCCGTGCATCAATAAATTCTATATTCTCGATCTGCAACCGGAAAACTCGCTGGTGCGTTACGCGGTGGAGCAGGGTAATACCGTGTTCCTGATTTCGTGGCGCAATCCTGACCAGAGCATGACCCACACCAGCTGGGACGATTATGTGCAGGATGGCGTGATTGAAGCGGTGCAGGTGGTGCAGGACATCAGTGGCCAGCAGCAGATGAATATGCTGGGCTTCTGCGTGGGCGGTACGCTGGTGTCGACGGCGCTGGCGGTGCTGGCCGCGCGCGGCGAGCAGCCTGCCGCCAGCCTGACGCTGCTGACGACCTTCCTCGATTTTGCCGATACGGGCGTACTCAGCGTGTTCGTCGATGAAGCGCAAGTGGCGCTGCGCGAGCAGCAGTTCCGCGATGGTGGCCTGATGCCGGGCCGCGATCTGGCCAGCACCTTCTCCAGCCTGCGTCCCAATGATCTGGTGTGGAACTATGTGCAGTCCAACTACCTGAAGGGCAATGAGCCGCCGCCGTTTGATCTGCTGTACTGGAATTCGGACAGCACCAATCTGGCCGGGCCGATGTTCTGCTGGTATCTGCGTAACACCTATCTGGAAAACAAACTGAAGACGGGCGAGCTGACTGTTGCTGGCGAGAAGGTTGATCTGACCGCCATCGAGGCGCCGGTGTTTGTCTACGGTTCGCGCGAAGACCATATCGTGCCGTGGACCTCGGCCTTCGAGTCGGTCAACATCCTCAATCCGGGCAAGGCCAAAGCTAACCGCTTTGTGCTGGGTGCCTCCGGCCACATTGCCGGTGTGATCAATTCGGCTGCCAAGAACAAGCGCAGCTACTGGACCAATGATGCCGCACCGGCGCGCGGCAGCAAGCGTCAGGATGCGGAAAAATGGCTGGCTGGCGCCACGGAAAATCCCGGTAGCTGGTGGCCGGAATGGGCCCAGTTCCTCGCCACGCACGGTGGCAAAGCGGTGAAAGCCAAGGCTAAACCGGGCAATACCCGTTACCAGGCTATCGAAGCGGCGCCGGGGCGTTATGTCAAGACCCGCGCCGATTGACGGCTAGCAGGGGAGGGAGAAGTATTAGCAGGATTCATCTTTGGTTGCGTTGCAATAAAACCCGTAGTGTCGATGATTCGTGCAAGTTCTTCTTTTTCCCCTCTATAATAGGTAGTTAGGTAACTGGGAAGGCGGACCGGCGTTCGCTTTTTGTTCGAATTGATGGAGTATGCGCTGCGGCGCAATAAACGGACTTGTGATGAGTAGTACGAAAAAAAATGCTGACCGTCTGATTAAAAAATACCCGAACCGCCGTCTGTACGATACGCAGACCAGTTCCTACATCACGTTGACGGACGTGAAACAGCTGGTGCTCGATAACGAGCTGTTCACCGTAGTGGATGCTAAATCCAACGAGGATCTGAGCCGCAGCATCCTGTTGCAAATCATTCTGGAAGAAGAAGCCAACGGCGCGCCGATGTTCTCGACCGACGTGCTGGCACAGATCATCCGCTTCTATGGCCACGCCATGCAGGGCATGATGGGTTCGTATCTGGAAAAGAATGTGCAGGCATTCACCGATATCCAGCGCAAGTTCACTGGTACCGCCGCAGGTGGTCTGGATGGTAAGCCGTTTAGCCCGGAAATGTGGACCCAGTTCATGAACGTCCAAGGCCCGATGATGCAGGGCATGATGAACAACTACATCGACCAGAGTAAGAGCCTGTTCGTGCAGATGCAGGAACAGATGCAAAGCCAGAGCAAGAATATCTTCGGGACTTTCCCCTTCGTTCCCGGCGTTGCTCCGGGCGAAAAGAAATAAGGTTCGCTGCCTAGCTTGATTTCTGAGCGCCGCCGCGCGCTCGCCGGCAAAACGGCACAATCACCACGGTGTTTGTGCCGTTTTTGTATCTGTATGACAAAAATCCCCAATTCGCCAGAATTCCGTTGACACCAGAATTTCATCGGCAGTAATATCGCTGGGCTGAATGGAAACGATTCCATTTTATCATTCGACAGGGAGTGCCCGTGGCTGTAGATGTTTGCGTAGCGCCAAATCAGAGTTTGTCGCCACCCGCCGATTCGGTGCTGTGGCATCAGGATTTTCTGCTGGGCGCCGCCACGGCGGCCTATCAGATCGAGGGGGCGGCTGCTGAAGATGGGCGGCTGGCGTCGATCTGGGATACTTTTTCGGCCACGCCCGGCAAGACGCTGGCCGGTGATACCGGCGCCATCGCCTGCGATCACTACCATCGCTGGGAAGAGGACGTGGCACTGCTGGCTTCACTCAAGGTCGATGCCTATCGACTGTCGATCGCGTGGTCACGTGTGATGACGGCCGATGGTCAGCCGAATCCGCTCGGCATCGCTTTCTATCGCAAGCTGCTGCAAGCGCTGCGGGCGCACGGCATGAAGACCTTTGTCACGCTGTACCACTGGGATTTGCCCCAGCATCTGGAAGATCAGGGTGGCTGGGTGAACCGCGAAACGGCTTACCGTTTTGCCGAATATGCCGATCTGATGAGCCGCGAACTGGCCGGCCTGGTCGACGCGTGGGCGACGCTCAACGAGCCGTGGTGCTCGGCGTATCTCGGTTACGGCAATGGCCACCATGCGCCGGGCAAGGCGCAGCTGGGACTGGCCACGCAGGCGATGCACCATCTGCTGCTGGGGCATGGCATGGCGGTGGCGAGACTGCGTGCCAATGATCCGGCCGCGCAGGTCGGTATCGTCGCCAATGTCGGTCACGCGACTACCACCGGCGCGACCGTGGCCGATCAGCGCGCGGCATTTCTGTTCGAGATCCAGAACAATCAGTGGGTGCTCGATCCGCTGCTGAAAAAAACCTATCCGGCGGCGCTGTGGGAACTCTGGCCCGGTACCGAGCCGGTCATCCACGACGGCGATATGGCATTGATCGGCACGCCGCTCGATTATCTGGGCATCAATTACTACTTCCGCAGCAATGTGATCAGCGATGGTCAGCATGGCTACACGGAAGTGGCGCTGGAAGGTGTGGAGCGTACCCAGATGGGCTGGGAAGTGTATCCGGATGGTCTGCGTCATCTGCTGGTCGGGTTCCGGCGCGACTATCCGAACCTGCCGCCAATCTACATCACCGAGAACGGCATGGCGTCCGATGACCACGTGGTTGATGGCATGGTCGAGGACTCGCAGCGTATCAGCTTCTTCAACCGTCATCTGGCCGCTGTCGATCAGGCGGTCAAAGCGGGCGTCGATGTGCGCGGCTACTTTATCTGGTCGCTGCTGGATAACTTCGAATGGGCCTTCGGCTACGAGCGCCGCTTTGGCATCGTGCACGTCGATTACGCGACGCAGCGCCGCACCCTCAAACGCAGCGCGCATCTGGTGCGGCAGTTCCTCACCGAGCGACGTAGCAAATCATTGAGCCAGGCATGAACTAGGCATTGAGCTCAGCACAGCCATCCGCATAAAATGGACGCTCGACGTCCACAGGAGACAGAATGAACAAGGCTTTCAAGCCGGTCAGCGTGCGCGCATTGCGCTGCCTGCTGGTGCTGGCGGGGATCGGCGCTGGCGTGAGCGCTGGCAGCAGTGCGGCCCAGGCACAGGCAGCGGTGCAGGCACCGCTCAAGGCGAGCGTGATCCACTGGTGGACTTCGGGTGGTGAATCGCAGGCCGTCAAACAGTTTGCCGACGCCTACAACAAGGCGGGCGGGCTGTGGATCGATAACGCCATCGCTGGCGCCGACCAGTCGCGCGCCACGACCATCAACCGCATCGTGGGCGGCAATGCGCCGACGGCGGCACAATTCAATACTTCGCAACAGTTCCGCGACTTTGTCGAACAGGGCTTATTGAACAATGTCGACGAAGTGGCCGCTGCCGGCAAGTGGGAGCAGATTCTGCCGCCGTCGATTCTGCAGGCAATCCGCATCAATGGCCATTACTACGCCGCACCGGTAAATATCCATATGCCGGCGTGGTTCTTCTATTCCAAAGCGGCCTACCGCAAGGCGGGCATCAGCAAGGAGCCGCAAAGCTGGGAAGAGTTTCTCGCGCAGCTGGCGCAGTTGAAAGCGGCTGGCATTGTGCCGCTAGCTTTCGGCGGTCAGGTCTGGCAGGAGAAAATCACCTTTGACGCAGTGTTCGCGATGGTCGGCGGTGCTGACCTGTATCTGCGCGTGTACCGCGATCGTGACCAGCAGGCGGTGATGTCGACAGCCTTCCGGCAGGTGCTGATCGAGTTCCGCAAGCTGAAAGCGTTTGTCGATTCCGGTTCGCCGGGACGCAACTGGAACGATGCTACGGCGATGGTGGTCAGTGGCAAAGCCGGGGTGCAGATCATGGGCGACTGGGCCAAAGGCGAATTTTCGGCGGCTAATCAGGTTGCTGGTAAAGATTTCGGCTGCTACGCCGGTTTCGGCTCGAAGTCACCGTATATTGTGGCCGGTGATGCGCTGGTATTCCCTAAAACGAAGGATGCGCTGGCGATCAAGGCGCAGAAACTGCTGGCCACCACGGTGACTTCACCGGCGGCACAGGTGGCCTTCAGCGCGCGCAAAGGGTCCATTCCGATCCGTAACGACGTTGACGAGAGTTCACTGGATGTCTGTGCCCGGCAGGGGCTGGCCATCATGCGCGATAAATCACGCCAGTTGCCGAATTCCGAAATGCTGTCCAGCCCCGATACGACGGGCGCTTTACAGGACGTGCTGACCAGTTACTGGAATCGCAACCAGACCCCGGAAGTCGCGCAGAAAGCCTTTGCGCGCGCCCTCAAGGATCAATAGAACATGGCTAAGCCGGCGAACAAGAAGCGTTACAAGGTGTCGATTGCGGCGTATATCGCGCTGCTACCCATGGCGGCCACGGTGCTGCTGGCCTATCTCGGCACAATGTTATGGACGGCGCGGGTGTCGGTGAGCAGTTCGCGCACCTTCCCGGCCAGCGATTTTGTCGGCGCGGCGCAGTATATCCGGCTGTTTAACAACGAGCGCTGGTTGCTGTCGCTGCAGAATGTGGCGGTGTATGGCGTGTTGTTTATTGTCGCCTGCCTGCTGATCGGCTTCCTGCTGGCGGTGTTCATCGACCAGAAAGTGATGGCAGAAGGTGCTTTGCGCACCATCTTCCTGTATCCGTATGCGATGTCGTTTGTGGCGACAGGCCTGATCTGGCAATGGATCCTGAATCCCGAACTGGGCATACAGGAGGTGCTGCATAAGCTGGGATTTGCCGAGGCGCGCTTTGACTGGATTGTCGATCAGGACATGGCGATCTACACCATCGTGATCGCCACGGTTTGGCAGGCGGCGGGACTGGTAATGGCACTGATGCTGTCCGGCCTGCGCGGCGTGGACGAGGAAATCTGGAAGGCTGCCCGCATCGACGGTATTCCGCGCTGGCGTGTATATGCCAGCATCGTGTTACCGATGCTGGGCGCGTCGCTGTCAACCGCCTTTGTACTGCTGTTTGTGATGGTGGTGAAGGTGTTCGATGCGGTGGTCGCGATGACGCAGGGCGGTCCCGGCACCGCCAGCGAGGTGCCGGCCAAGTTCATCATGGACTATCTGTTCGGCCGTGCCAATATCGGGCTCGCTTCGGCGGCCTCGATCGTGCTGCTGTCGACGGTGCTGGCGATTGTCGCGCCCCTGTATTTTGTGCGCAGTCGCCGCGCCGCGAAAGGAAAATGACGATGACTGCAATGGTCAAACCGCGCCGTGCGCTGGCATGGACGCCAGCCCGGCTGGGCGTGTATGGGTTTCTGCTGGTGGCCGCGCTATTCTTTCTGCTGCCGCTGTATGTGATGCTGGTGACGTCGGTCAAGCCGATGGAGGAAATCCGTCTCGGCATGCTGTTCGCATTGCCACAGCATCCGACGTTTGAGCCGTGGCTGCAGGCCTGGCAGTCCGCCTGTACGGGGCTGGAGTGTGACGGTATTCGTGGCGGCTTCTGGAATTCGGTGGCGATCGTGGTGCCGAGTACCGTGCTGTCGATTGCGATCGGCGCCGTGAATGGCTATGCGCTGTCGTTCTGGCGCCCGCGCGGTGCGGGGCTGCTGTTTGCGATCCTGATGATGGGCGCGTTCATTCCGGTGCAGGTGATGGTCTATCCGCTGGTGCGCGTGCTGGCGTCGGTCAACCTGTTCAGCTCTTTGCCTGGCATTGTGCTGATCCACACCATCTTCGGCATGCCGGTGATGACGCTGCTGTTCCGGAACTACTATGCGGCGCTGCCGGTGGAACTGTTCAAGGCGGCGCGCATCGACGGCGGCGGGTTCTGGCGCATCTTCCTGCAACTGATGCTGCCGATGTCGACACCGGTGATCGTGGTGGCCGTCATCATGCAGGTCACGGGGATCTGGAATGACTTCCTGCTCGGCCTCGTATTCGCCGGTACCGAACATCTGCCGATGACGGTACAGCTCAATAACATCATCAATACCACTACCGGCGAGCGGCTGTACAACGTCAATATGGCAGCGACGATTCTGACGTCGCTGGTGCCGCTGGCTCTCTATTTCATTTCCGGCCGCTGGTTTGTACGCGGTATTGCCTCTGGCGCAGTTAAAGGATAAAGCATGTCGAATGTAGCGATACGGGATCTGAAAATCGAACTCGGTGGTAACGCCGTGATTGAGGGACTGAATCTGGATGTGAAAGCCGGCGAATTCGTGGTGCTGCTGGGGCCTTCCGGTTGCGGTAAGTCGACGCTGCTGCACAGCATTGCGGGGCTGATCGATAGCAGCGGCGGGCAGATCGAGATTGGCGGTAAGGATATGACCTGGGCTGATCCGAAAGACCGCGGCATTGCGCTGGTGTTCCAGTCGTACGCGCTGTATCCGACCATGAATGTGGAAGCGAATATGTCCTTCGGCCTGCGTATCAGTGGTACGCCGAAGGCGGACATTGCGCGGCGGGTGGCGCGTGCCGCCGACATGCTGCAACTGGGGCCGCTGCTGACGCGCAAACCGGCCAATCTGTCCGGTGGCCAGCGGCAGCGGGTTGCCATTGGTCGTGCCATCGTGCGCGAGGCGCAGGTGATGTTATTCGATGAGCCACTCTCGAATCTGGACGCCAAACTGCGCACGGAACTGCGGCGCGAATTGAAACAGCTGCACAAGCAGCTCGGCGCCACCATG
>JAIELO010000061.1 GCA_019752915.1 Burkholderiaceae bacterium | reverse complement strand
ACTGGCTGACCGAACAGATCCCTAGTTTCGCATATTCGCATTTTTTTTCCTGCATGTGTGCTTTTTATACGGGTCGGGTCGGGGGCGCTCTGTCTGCCTAGCCACTGAGTAGCTGCAGCAGCCGGCTGCCGACCGGGCTCCCCCAGCCACTACCGGCATCCCAGCCCGGCACACCCTCCATGGCACCGTTGCTGCCCTGCACCACATCGCGGGTGCCGCCATGTCCGCGCAGCGCCCCATATAGTAAAGGCTGCAGAAAGCCCACCGGATAGCCAAGCTGCTGATTGATACGCGCCAGCAGACCCGCCCACAGCGGCGCAACGGCGCTGGTACCACCGACGATCTGCTCCTGACCGTTGACCCGGATGCAATAGCCGCTGGCCGGATCGGCATGACCGGTCACATCGGGTACGCCGCGGTACAGCCCCTGCTCCATGAGCTGCGCCTGATAGCCGGGCCGGCTGAAATAGGCGCTAAAGCCACCGCCAGTGGCCATCGCCGGCCCGCCATTCCACACCACTTCGCACAGCGGGCAGTCGGGATAGACCACGATGCGGGTGCCGCCGCAGGCCAGCGCATGCGGTGCCGAAGCGGGAAAATCCACGTGCAGCTGGCCGTCGCTAACACCGTCCGTGGCACCGTTGTCACCCGCCGCACACAGAATCGTCACGCCCATGCTCGCTGCCAGACTGAAGACCTGCTCGATGGCACTCATGGCCTGCTCGGTCCAGGCCGACTCTGGCGCACCCCAGCTAATCGAAATCACGCTGGGGCGATTGACGTCGTCATGCACTGCTGCCGTCACGGCATCGAGAAAGCCGCGTTCGTTGTTGGGGGCAAAATACACGGCGATCCGCGCCCCCGGCGCCACGGCACCGGCGATTTCGATATCCAGCATCACCTCCGTGTCGGCACTGGCATCATGACCGGGACGATTTGCAGCGTGATCGATGGCGATGCTGCGCACCTGCGGCGGCTTGAGCCCCAGTACTTTGAAATAGGCGCGCAGATCCGCCGCGCGGCTGCCCCCGCCCAGCTCGATCAGGGCAATGCACTGGCCGCTGCCATCGAGTCCCGCCGGGAACTGATACAGCTGTGCCAGTTCCAGTGGCGTGTAGGCCGTCACCAGCGCGCCGCCCCCGGTTTGCGCGGCGCGCTGCCGGAAGCGCGGCGCAGCAATTGGCCGGTCGTCGAGGCCGAACACGCCTTCCACCACATCAGCCAGCTCGGCCGGAACACTGAGCTCGCCGGTACGCCCCCTGAAACTGCCATCAGCTGACTGATACTGCTGCAACTGTACGCCGAACGCTAACGCCATCTGCTGCGCCGTGCCGGAAAGCACCACGCGACGCTCGGCAATGCTAATCGACAGCACGTGCATGCCGTACCGTGCTGCAAACGCCCGCACCCGCGCGACATCGGCCTCGCTCGCACCATGCGCCGCAGCACACTGACTGCGGCTCAGATAGCTGCGCTGACGCGGCAACTGCTCGCCCGTGGCTGCAGCCTCGTCCGCAGCATCACTGGCGGCGGCGCGCAGGCGCACGGTAATTTCCAGCAAAAGGGCGGCATCGACCGGCCCGATCGCACGCGCGCCGGGCATGGCGAACTGCTGGCTGCCCGGCAGAATGCGGGGCTGGCTGAGCTGGGACTGGGACGATGACATGGGCTTCTCCTGAGATAGTGCGACTCCCCGAAACGATACTGCGCAGTCCTTGCTACCGATTGAGACAGCACAGAAGTGCCAGCAATAGCGCGCGCTGATGCGCGCAGGCCGCGCTACTGACTACGCGGCTGTCACGCTGCCGTCATACGCCGACGCTAACATCAGCACGGCAACGTGGTACGCTATACGCCGCAGCAACTTTACAACCTGAATCGATACCCCATGATCAAGAAACTGTCCCTGCCCGCCCTCCTCGTTGCCAGCGCCCTGCTGACGCAGCCCATCGCCACCGTTTATGCCAACCCTGCCAACCCTGTCGCCTCGGCCTCCCCTGCCGCCGGCAGCACACCTGCCCAGCCGAAACTGGTCGTGGTGCTGGTCGTCGACGGCTTGCCGAATGAGCAGGTGCTGCGCTACCGTGCGCAGTTCGGTCAGGGCGGCCTGCGCCGCATGCTCGATCAGGGTGCTTCCTTCAATAATGCCCATCAAGCGCATGGCATCACCGTCACCGCGATCGGCCACAGCGCCGTGCTGACCGGTGCCTATCCTTATGTGCACGGCATCATCGGCAATAACTGGATCGACCCGCAAACCGGCAAGTCGGTCTACTGCACCGAAGACACCAACTACCATTACCTCAACGAAGAAACCAAACCGAGCGACGGTACCGCACCGACCCGCCTGAAGGTCGATACGCTGGGCGACCAGTTACGTTACGCCACCGGCGGCCAGAGCAAGGTGCTGGCCGTGTCCGGCAAAGACCGTGGCGCGATTCTGCTCGCTGGCAAAACCGGCACCGCCTATATGTATATGGACAAGACCGGCAACTTCGCCAGCAGCAGCTACTATATGCAGCAGCATCCGGCCTGGGTGCAGCAATATCAGGCCGGCAAGCCACAGGACCGCTACTACGGCAAAAGCTGGGCCCCCTTGCTGCCGCCAGCGGCCTACGCCGGTGATGCCAGCGAAGAGCTGAATCAGGTCAAGGCCGGCAGCCACAACCGCCTGCCCTTCAGCTACTACAGCGAAAGCGGCAACATCGACGCCGAGTACTACAACCTGCTGAAGACCGGCCCCTATCTCGACCAGCTGACGCTGGACTTCGCGCGCGCCGCCATCGAAGGCGAAAACCTCGGTCGCAACCCGGCCGGTGTGCCGGATCTGCTGGGTGTCAGTCTGTCGGCCCACGACTACGTCAACCACGCGTTCGGCCCCGAAAGCAAGCTGTCGCATGACCACCTGCAACGGGTCGACCGCATGCTAGCCGAGTTCTTCAGCTACCTCGACAAGCGGGTCGGCATGGACAATGTGCTGGTGGTACTGACCGCCGACCACGGTTTCCCGAACACCCCGGAATTCTCGCGCACCCAGCATATCGATGCGCAGCGCATCGATGGCAGCAAGCTGATGGCATCCCTCGACCAGCATCTGCGCAGCAAATTCGGCGGCGCCAAACTGCTGGGCGCATGGTCGCTACCGAACATCCACCTCGATTACCAGCAAATTGAAAAAAGCGGCCTGAAACGCGAGGAAGTCGAAACGGCTGCCGCCCGCTTCCTGCTGGCCCAGAACGGTATCGTCGAGGCCTACACCCGCACCCAGCTCGAAAGTGGCGCGGTCAACACCACCCGCATGGCGACGCTGATGCGCCGCGCCTGGAACCGCGAAGCGTCGGGGGATCTGATGATTGTCACCAAACCATACTGGTACTTCGGTACGGGCGTAAGCGGTACTTCGCACGGTTCGCCGTACGCCTATGACACCAACGTGCCGCTGCTGATCATGGGCAAGCGCTGGATCAAACCGGGTGCCTACGGCCAGTATGCCGAGGTGGTCGACATTGCTCCGACGCTAGCACACCTGTTGCGTGTGCGCCCGCCTGCTGGCGCCGAAGGCCGCGTACTGACGGAATCACTGCAGTAATCACTGCGCCGAAGTCGCGCGGCAGCCGGGGGAGATTGATTCCCCGGCTGGCGCGGGGCGACCATGCCGGAAGTCGCGCAGCGTCTAGTTTGTATTTTATTGTATCTGACAGTTAATCTTGGAAAGATTGCTATACACTAGCTTTTTTTCTTTGGGTTAATTAAGGAAACGCAAACTATGCGCAAGACTTTTGGCTTTATAGCCCTGTGCCTGACGGTATCCGCCAACGCTGCCGAACCGTTCGACGACAAATTCCGTCAGCTCGACGAAGTCCTCCCTACCGCCAATACTTACCGCACCGCTTCCGGCGCACCGGGCACCGCCTACTGGCAGCAACGTGCCGACTACACCATCCGCGCCACGCTCGATGAAAGCAAACGGGCCATCAGTGGCAGCGAACAGATTCGCTACCACAACAACTCACCGGATACGCTCAGCTATCTGTGGGTGCAACTGGACCAGAACGTCTATAAAAAAGATTCCGACACGCGCAAAATGCTGACCCAGCCTTCGCGCGAAGCGTGGGCCAAGCCGCGTAGTCCGGAAGAAGGCTATAAATTCGAAGGCATGCGCGGCATTCTCGCCGCCGGCGAATTTGACGGCGGTTTCAACATCAAGGCCGTCAGCGCTGGCGGTCAGCCGCTGCGCTACGTCATCAACCGCACCATGATGCGCATCGACCTGCCGACCCCGCTCAAGCCGGGCCAGAGCTATGCCTTCAATATCGACTGGTCGTATAACATCAACGAACAGAAGGTGCTCGGTGGCCGCGCCGGCTTCGAGCATTTTGACGAAGACAAGAACGACCTGTTCGAAATCGCCCAGTGGTTCCCGCGCATGGCCGCCTATTACGATGTGATGGGCTGGCAGCACAAGCAGTTTCTCGGCTCCGGCGAATTCACGCTGGAATTCGGCGACTACGATGTGCAACTGACGGTTCCGGCCGACCACGTGGTGGCCTCCACCGGCGAACTGCAAAATGCCAATGAGGTGCTGAGCGCGGCCCAGCGCGAGCGTCTGAACAAGGCAAAAACTGCCAGCGCGCCAGTGCTGATCGTCACCCAGGAAGAAGCGGAAAAAGCCGAGAAGTCGGTCAGCAAGGCGCAGAAAACCTGGCACTTCAAAGCGGCCAATGTACGCGATTTTGCCTGGGCTTCCAGCCGTAAATTCATCTGGGATGCACAAGGCTACCAGAAAGATGGCAGCAAGCTGATGGCGATGTCCTACTATCCGAAGGAAGGCAATCCGCTGTGGGGTCAGTACAGCACCCAGGCCATCATCCACACCATCGAGCAGTACAACAAGTTCAGCTTCGACTACCCTTACCCGACGGCGATTTCCGTCAACGGTCCGGTGGGCGGCATGGAATACCCGATGATTTCCTTCAACGGTCCACGCCCGAGCAAAGATAAAAAGACCGGCGAACTGACCTGGTCGCAGCAGACCAAATACGGTCTGATCGGCGTAATCATTCACGAAGTGGGCCACAACTACTATCCGATGATTATCAACTCGGATGAACGTCAGTGGACCTGGATGGATGAAGGCCTGAACACCTTCGTCCAGTATCTGGCCGAGCAGGCATGGGAAGACAACTACCCGTCGCGCCGGGGCGAGCCGCGCAATATCGTCGATTACATGCGCAGCCAGAATCAGGTACCGATCATGACCAATTCGGAATCGCTGCTGCAATTCGGTAATAACGCTTACGCCAAGCCGGCTACCGGCCTGAACATTCTGCGCGAAACCATCCTCGGTCGCGAGCTGTTCGACTACGCCTTCAAGGAATATGCACGGCGCTGGAAATTCAAGCGTCCGACCCCTGCCGACTTCTTCCGTACCATGGAAGATGCCTCCGGTACCGATCTGGACTGGTTCTGGCGCGGCTGGTTCTACACCACCGATCCGGTCGATATCAGCATCGACGGCATCAGCGAATACGGTGTGAACACCAAGGATCCGGAGAAGGAAAAAGCCTGGAAGAAGGCCCAGAAGGAAGCCCAGCCGATCTCCATTTCCGAGCAGCGCAACAAGGAACTGCCGAAACGTCTGGACAGCCATCCGGAACTGAAGGACTTCTACAACGAGCATGACGAGTTCACCGTCACCAACAAAGACCGCAACACCTACGCCGAAGCCATCGAAAAGCTCGAGCCATGGGAAAAAGCTTTGCTGGATCAGGGCAAACACCTGTATCTGGTGGACTTCTCGAATCTGGGCGGGCTGGTGATGCCACTGATTCTGGAAATCGAACTCAAGGGCGGCAAGAAATACATCGAGCGCATTCCAGCCGAAGTATGGCGCTACTCGCCGAAGAAGATCACCAAACTGATCGTCACCGACGAGCCGATGGTGGGCCTGACTCAGGATCCGTTCTGGGAAACCGCCGACATCGACACCGGCAACAACAGCTGGCCGCGCAAAGTCACCCAGTCGCGTGTGGAACTGTTCAAAACCGAACGTGACCGCAACAATCTGATGCGCGACTTCAAAACCCCGCTCAAGGGCAAGGATGACAAAGCCGGCAAGAGCGACAAAGAGGCAGCCGCCGAATGATGTTGCGGCAACTGGCTTGCGGCGTAGCGATGCTGTGTGCATCGGTCTGCGCCGCAGCCCATAATTTCCATATGGGTCTGGCCGATATCCGTTTTAACCCGCGCAGTGGCAACACCGAGATCGTGCACACCTACACGGCACACGATCTCGGCGCCCTGCTCGGCAATCTGTACGGCCACCATCTCGATCTGGGCAATCCGGACAGCGAAGCGCCCTTGCGGCGCTACGTGGAAGGTCAGTTCTATCTGAGCGATGTCAGCGATCGCCGACTGCCGCTGCAGTGGCTGGGCATCAAGGCCGATGCCGACAGCGTCACCATTTATCAGGAACTCGAAGGTCGCCAGCTCGCCCCGGGAACCCGCATCCACAACACCGTGCTGATCGACTTCCAGCCGGCGCAAAAGAATACCGTCAATGTGCAATCCGATGGCCCCGTCCAGACTTTCATCTTCGACCAGCAGCACCCCGAGCTGGAACTCCGCTAGCCCCCACCCGACGCCGGATAGCAGCACAGCACGCCGCCGCGCCGCACCGGCGGTGCGCCAAGTCCTGTTGCTCGGTGCGCTAGGTGCCGCTGGCAGCGTGCAGGCCGACGACCTGCTGATGCAACGGGTGCTGGTGGACGGGTCGCGCAGCAATCCCTTAGGTGTCGCCGACGCCGCCAGCGCTGGCAGCATCGGCCAGCAGGAACTGGCGGCCCGCACCGTCTACCGCCCCGGCGAAATGCTGGAAGCGACACCCGGTCTGATCGTCAGCCAGCACAGCGGTGAAGGCAAAGCCAACCAGTTCTATCTGCGCGGCTTCAACCTCGATCACGGCACCGATCTGCGCACCACGGTCGACGACATGCCGGTCAATCAGCGCAGCCATGCCCACGGTCAGGGCTGGACCGATCTGAATTTCCTGATCCCCGAACTGGCGGTGCGGCTCGATTACCGTAAGGGCCCCTACTCGGCCGAGCAGGGCGACTTCGCTTCGGCCGGCAGTACCTCGGTGCTGTACGCCAGCCGCTTGCTGCAAGGACTGGCCAGCGTCAGCGGCGGGCAGAATGGCTATCTGCGCACGCTGCTGGCCAATAGCGTGGCCATCGAGCGGGGCAGCAAGGAGGGCAGCCTGCTGTATGCACTGGAATTGCTGCACAATGATGGCCCGTATACGCGTCCGGACGACTACCAGAAAGTCAATGCCGTGCTGCGCTACAGCGAAGGCTACGCCAATAATGGCTACCATCTGAGCCTGATGGCTTACCGCGCCAACTGGCAGGCGACTGACCAGATTCCGCGACGTGCCGTGCAGGCTGGCACGCTGGGACGCTACGATGGTATCGACGCCACCGATGGCGGCGCTGCACAGCGCAGCAGCCTGTCCGCCGGCTGGCGCCGCAGCACGGACGACAGTGCCACGCGCCTGCACGCCTACCTGATCGCCAACCAGCTGGACCTGTATTCCAACTTCAGCTATTTCATGGATGACCCGCTGCATGGCGACCAGTTCGCACAGCCGGATCGGCGCGTCAGCAGTGGCCTGCAGGCCAGCCACAGCTGGCATCAGCATGGCGCAACGCTGAGTAGTAGCACCACCATCGGCGTGCAGCTACAGAACGACAACATCCACAACAGCCTGCTGCGCACGCAGGCGCGCCAGACCCTGTCCGTGACGCGCCAGGATCACATCGTTGAGTCCAGCGCTGCCCTGTATCTGGAAAACAGCACGCGCTGGAGCGACAGCCTGCGCAGTGTCGCGGGGGCACGCTTCGACCACTACCGCTTCGACGTGCGCAGCGACCGCGCCGTCAATAGCGGAAAGGTCAGCGACCAACTGCTCAGCCCCAGCCTGAGCCTGATTTACAGCCCGTGGCGGCACAGCGAGTTCTACGCGAATCTCGGCAATGGCTTCCACAGCAATGACGCGCGCGGCGCCAC
>JAIELO010000002.1 GCA_019752915.1 Burkholderiaceae bacterium | reverse complement strand
GCTGACCAGGGTCAGATTTTTCGGGTCCAGCAATAGCACATCACCGAGATGCACATCCTTGAGCAGGGTCGAACCGATCATGGTGGTAACGGGAATGATCAGCGCCGGAATCAGCAGGCGATGGCCGAGCCGATGCGCGCTTTCGCTGCGCTGCTCAGGTGTGCGCTCGCTGTGGCGACCCAGCGCCACGCCGCCAAAGCCGGCCAGTAAGGCCATCAGCACCATCAGCAGGCCGACCGCAACGGGCGGCATCTGTTCGCCGGCCAGATAGATGGCTGCATACAGGCCCCAGAACAGCGCGCTGGTGTAGCGCCGCGGGTTGTGCTTGTCGAACAGCGCCATCACTGCCGCCGACAGCAACAGCAGGCCGACGATGACGATAAACCAGTCCAGTTTCACGATCATCGCTGGCGCCCACCTTGCTGTTGCAGCATGGCGCGTGCAATCTCGGCATCGAGCCGGTGCAAGCGCCACGAATGAATCAGGAACGCCGTCACCGCCGTCGGAATACCCCACAGCGCCATGTGCAGCGGATCGACTTCCAGCCCTTCGCCGCGCAGGATGGTCTGCATCAGCACAATCGCACCGAAGGCGACGAACACGTCTTCGCCGAAGAACAGGCCGACATTGTCGGTGGCGGCGGCCATCGCACGGATGCGGTGGCGTAGCGCGTCCGTCAAGCCCGGATAGCGCACTTCGGCAGCACCTTGCGCCATCGGCGCGACCAGTGGCCGCACCATATTCGGATGGCCACCGATGCTGGTCAGGCCAAACGCAGCGCTGATCTCGCGGATCGCCAGATACACAATCAGCAGCCGCCCGGTGGTGGCCGAACGGATGCGCGCAATCGAAGCCTGCGCATGCTCCTTCAGGCCATAGCGCTCCAGCAGACCAATGGCCGCCAAAGGCAGCAACAGAATCAGGGGCAGATTGCGCGTCTTCACAAAAGCCTTGCCCAGCGTCTCGAGCAACTGCAGCACCGGCATGGCGGCAGCAACACCGGTCACCGCGCAGGCAGCAATCACCACCAGTACCGGATGGGCGCGCAAGACAAAGCCCAGAATGATCACGGCCACACCTAACAGTGGCCATAGATTAACGACAGTTTGTTGCACGAGCGGCTCCCTGAATGGAAAAAATCCCCGCCACCTTGCGGTGGACGGGGATCTCTAGCATAAGCTAGTTTCACGCAGCATACTAGCCGCTACATGGCGCTGCTTAGAAGTTGACCTTGAAGGTCGCGCCGATGGTACGTGGCTCGTTCAGCATACCGGTCAGATTGTCGAAGTCGATCGCACCGATGATCACACGCTTGTCGGTGAGATTGCGGGCGAATGCAGCCACTTCATACTTATCCCATTTGTAGCCAACCCGTGCGCCACCTTCCAGCAGGGTCTTCGCCTTGTACTCTGGTGCTTCGTACAGGAAGAAGTTGTAGCTGCTGCGGTAGGTCCAGTCGGTGTAGGCATACAGCTCGCCATCGCCGATGTCGGTGCTGTACTTCAGGGTGAAGTTCAACTGGGTCTTCGGTGCGCGTGGCAGCGGATTGCCATCGATCTTGGAAGTGCCAGCGAACGGACCTGCTGCATTGGTCGGGGTGCAACCGTAGTTGAACGGTGCGGTGTTACCCAGATTACCGCAGTACTGGACGAACAGGTTTTTATCCTTGATCTCGGTATCGTTGTAGCTACCGCCCAGTGTGGCGCTGAAGCCGTCGCCCAGATTAGCCTGGAAGTCCACTTCCACGCCCTGACCGGTGACTTTGTCAGCGTTGATCAGCTGGTTCATATTGATCCCGCCGCTACCTGCCGTCAGCTGCTTGTCCTTGACGCTGTACTGGAATACCGAAGCGCTCAGACGGGCACGTTTGTTGAACAGGTCCTGTTTGATACCGGCTTCATACGACAGTGCTTTCTCGGCACCGGCGAACGATGGCTTATCACCCAGACCGTTCAGACGCCCCTGCATCGACGGTGCACGATAACCGGTCGCCACGCGTGCGAACAGATTGGTCGACTTGTCGAGTTCATAGGTACCGCTCAGATCCCAGCTCACGTTGTGCGAGCTGCTGTCGATATTGAACGGGCCCGAGCTCTTTGGCGGTTCCACGCGGATCGCCGAGAACTCTTTCTTGTCGCTGGTGTAGCGCAGACCGCCGCGCACCTTGAACTGGTCGCTCACGGTGTAGTTCAGCGAGCCGAAAGCCGCCCACGATTTGGCATCCTGATACTGCTGGGCGTATGCAGCGTTCTGCGGATTGCCCGGTGCGAAGGTGTTAAAGCTGATCGAATCGATCTGGATGTTTTCGTTGAAGAAGAACAGACCACCGATCCACTGCAGCGGACCTTTGTAGTTCGATTCGGCGCGCAGCTCTTGCGAGAACTGTTTGTGGTTCGGCAGCAGGTCGGCCGTTTCAACGGCGAACGGAATGAAGCCCGGACCATACGGCGGCGCGTAGGAAGCACCGAAACCGCCATCGACGTCGGCACGGCTGTTGAACTTCAGCGTTTCGTAACCGGTGATCGAGTGCAGGGTGATGTCATCCATGTTGTATTTCAAACGGATGTTGCCGCCCTTGGTGGTCAGCTTCTGGTAGTTGACGCCATCGCTAGGGTAGCTGCCATAGTCGAAACCGTCGACCAGGTCGTTGGTGCCCTTCTTGATGATATTGGCGCGGAACAGGGTGGCGCTGCCATGGTAGTCACGCTCATGGTAGTTGACCAGTGCGCTGAAGTCCTTGTTCGGCTGGATCAGAGCCTGCAGGCGGAAGGCGTTGTCGCCGTAGCCTTCGAAGTCCTGGGTACCGGTGTTCTTGTTCGGATTGGTGTTGTGAACCCGGTTACCACGGTGCTGGCTGGTACCCGAGAAACGCAGCGCCACGGTGTCGCTGACCGGAATGTTGTAAGCGCCTTCCACGGTCTTGGCGGAGTAGTTACCGATGCCCAGCGTCAGGTAGCCTTCCTGCTTGAACACTGGCTTGGCCGAATCGAATTTGATCACGCCAGCTGGCGAGTTACGGCCGAACAGCGTACCTTGCGGGCCGCGCAGCACTTCGACCTGATCGACGTCGAATACCGGGAAGCCCTTCAGCATGGCGTTTTCCTGAACGATATCGTCCATCACCAGACCCACAGGCTGGGAGGCGTTCAGGTCGAAGTCGGTGTTACCCAGACCGCGGATGTAGAAACGCGGGAAGGTACGGCCATAGTCCGATTCCACGTTGACCGACGGCGAGCGGCCGGACAGGAAGCGGATGTCGGCGGCGCCCGAGGTCAGCACGTCGAGCTTGTCGCCCTTCAGGGTGGCAATCGACATCGGCACGTCTTTGATGTTTTCGGCGCGGCGCTGGGCCGTCACGATCACAGTTTCCAGTTGGCCCTTGGTGCTCGCTGCGCTGCTGGCAGCGGCCTGATCGGCAGCTTCATCAGCGTAGGCGCCCTGCAGAGGGAAGGCACTCGCCACGGCCAGCGCGATCAGCGTAGGGACGGCGAAAACACTATTTTTTTTGTTCATCGGGGAAGACTCCTTCAAGTGTGTACTGGCAAAAATATGCAAGTTGCCGGCCACTCTAGCATGGAAAAAAATGTCATAAATCTACTTTTTCGTCGCATCGATTCATATCAAAAAGATATAAATAAGCAAGAAAAAACGAATTTGTCGTACATATCCCCCCTCATGCATAGTAACGGATGGCCATAAAATCAGGCAGTTAGCGCGCAATTGAGAGCGTTTCCATAGTGGTATGACTAGCACTAACCAGAAGTGAAAGATTGGCCATTTGGCATGAACTTTGTCCGAACGGACAAAAAAGCAACAAGTTAAAAAATTTTAATTCGGCGGCGATTGTTGCTGCGATGCGACAAAAAGGACTGCACTGCACACGATTGCAGGCACAACAGAATTTGAAATCGGGAATTTTGGCGCTGGCAATAAATTGCCTTCGAGGCAATAGGCAGGCCGCAGGATGGGGCTAAGAACGGCACCGTTACAGGACAAATGGCGAAAAATCGGCTATTTGCTGCGATCAAGCGGCACCAAATTACATGTTTCGTCAAATAAAAATATACAATATCGATCTTCCAGGAGCCCATTCATGAAACTTTCACAACTCGGTTTGACCGTGGCAGCACTGTGTGTTGCTGCCAGCGCGTCCGCAGCAGATCCTAAGCTGGGCATCGTGTATGACGCCGGCGGCAAGTTCGATAAATCCTTCAACCAGTCCGCTTTCGAAGGCGCTTCGCGCTTCAAGAAAGAAACCGGTATCAATTTCATCGAGGTGCAGGCGTCCAGCGACACCCAGGCCGAACAGGTACTGCGCGGGCTGGCCCGTAAAAACCTCGACCTGATCGCCTCGATCGGCTTCGCCCAGCAGGCGGCCGTACAGAAGGTTGCCAAGGAATTTCCGAAAGTACGTTTCGTGCTGATCGACGGCGTGGCGCAAGGCGCTAACGTGGAATCGATCACCTTCAAGGAAGAAGAAGGCTCGTATCTGGTCGGCGTGGCTGCGGCCATGGCGTCCAAATCGAAAAAGATCGGCTTTGTCGGCGGTGTCGATATTCCCCTGATCCGCACCTTCGCCTGCGGCTATGCGCAAGGCGCCAAAGCCGTCAACGCCAAAGTCGAGGTGACCTCGAATATGGTCGGTACCAGCGCCCAGGCCTGGAACGATCCGGGCAAAGGTGGCGAACTGGCACGCTCGCAATTTGACCGTGGCGTGGACGTGGTGTTTGCCGTGGCCGGTGGTTCCGGTCTGGGCACCCTGCAGACTGCCAAGGAAAAAGGCAAGCTGGCCATCGGCGTCGACTCCAACCAGAACAGCCTGTATCCGGGCGTGATCCTGACCTCGATGGTCAAACACGTCGACGTGGCCGTGTATGACGCCTTCATGCAGATGAAGAACGGTAACTGGAAGGCTGGCGTAGTCGCCAAAGGCCTGAAAGAAGGCGGCGTGGACTGGGCACTGGATGAACACAACCGCAAGCTGATTACGCCGGAAATCGAAAAACGCGTACTCGGTGCCCGCAAGGACATCATCGACGGCAAGGTCAAAGTCATCGACCTGCGTACGGGCGCAGCCTGCCCGGTATAACTAGCGTCTGACCTGAAGCGCGCCGCCGGAGTCGTTCTCCGCGCGGCGCGCTTTAGCGTTTTGTTTTGCTGTTTTACTTTCGCGTTTTATTTTCGTGTTTTACTTCCTATAACCCCCGAAAACCATCTTATGCAGCCAGCAGTAGAATTTCGCGGCATCTCCAAGCACTTCGGAGCGGTCAAAGCGAACACGGACGTCAACTTCACCATCGCCAAGGGTTCCATCCATGGTCTGGTAGGCGAAAACGGCGCCGGCAAATCGACTCTGATGAGCATCCTGTACGGCTACTACCGTGCCGACAGTGGCGACATCCTGCTCGACGGACAAGTGCGCCGCATCCACAACAGCCAGGAAGCGATCCAGCTCGGCATCGGCATGGTGCACCAGCACTTTATGCTGGTCGAGAACATGACGGTGCTCGACAACGTCATGCTGGGCAGCGAAGGCGGCTTCCAGCTGAACGCCCAGCGCGCCCGCGTGGAGCAGGAGTTGCGCACCATCTGCCAGCGCTACCGGCTCGACGTCGACCCGCTCGCCACCATCCATGATCTGTCGGTGGGCGCCCAGCAGCGCGTGGAAATTCTCAAGCAGATCTACCGCAGCGCCAACATCCTGATTCTGGACGAACCGACTGCCGTGCTGACGGCGCAGGAAACTGCCTCGCTGTTCGAAATTCTGCGTCTGTTCAAGGAACAGGGCAAAACCATTATCCTGATCACCCACAAGCTGCAGGAAATCCTCGACATCACCGACACCGTCACCGTCTTGCGTGGCGGCCGGGTGATCGGCGCCGTGCCGACTGCCGGCACCAGCAAGGAACAGCTGGCGAACATGATGGTGGGCCGGCCGATCGAAAACAATCTGCCACGCCAGCCCTACCATCCGGGTGCACCGGTACTGGAAGTACAGAACCTGCAACTGCTCGACGCGCAGGGCGTGAAACTGCTGGCCGATATCGGCTTCACCTTGCACGCTGGCGAAATCGTCGCCATCGCCGGGGTCTCCGGCAATGGCCAGAGTGAACTGATGGAAGTGCTGGCCGGGATGCGCCTGCCCTCCTCGGGCCAGCTCGCATTCCAGGGTCAGGCGCTGCCGTTCGCGGGGCGCAGCAATGCCGATGGTCTGCCGCGCACCTTCCGCGAACTGGGCATCGCCCACGTGCCGGAAGACCGGCTGCGCGATGGTGTGATCAAAGCATTTTCGGTGATGCACAACACCATCTTCGGCTATCAGGATAAACTGAAAAACCGCTGGGGCCTGCTGGACTTCAAAGCCATCGCGGCGCGCTGCGCGGCGCTGATGCAGAACTTCGACGTGCGCCCGAATAACCACGACCTGCGCATCGGCCTGCTCTCGGGCGGCAACCAGCAGAAAGTGGTGATCGCGCGCGAAGTACTGGCGCAGCCGAAGCTGATGCTGGTCGGCCAGCCGACCCGCGGGGTCGACATCGGCACCATCGAAAGCATCCACACCCAGTTACTCAAGCTGCGCGATGAAGGCGTGGCGATTCTGCTGGTGTCCGTGGAACTGGAAGAAGTGCGTGCGCTGGCTGACCGGATTCTGGTCATGTGCGGCGGACGCATTACCGGCGAACTGAAAATTGAAGAATTCGATACCACCCGCATCGGTCTGCTGATGGGGGGCGAGCACAAATCATGAATAAAGACTTGCCACGCTGGGCCACTGCGTTTGTCATGCCCCTGTTAAATCTGCTGTCGGCACTGCTGGTGACGGCACTGGTGATTCACATGCTGGGCGAAAGCCCGACCGAATCGCTGCAGATTCTGATCAACAGCGCCGTCATCAATCCGGAAGGCCTCAGCTACACGCTGTTCTATGCTTCGACCTTTATCTTCACCGGTCTGGCCGTGTCGATCGCCATGCAGGCCGGCCTGTTCAACATCGGCGCGGAAGGCCAGATGTATATCGGCGGTCTGGGTCTGGCCTGGGCCATGCTCGCCTTCGATAGCAGCCTGCCCGGCTGGCTCTTAATTCCCGTCGCCGTGTGCGGCGCCGCGCTGTTCGGCGCGCTGTGGTCCTTCCTGCCCGGCTATCTGCAGGCCAAACGGGGTAGCCACGTGGTGGTGACCACCATCATGTTCAACTTCATCGCCTCGCAGCTGATGAACTTCCTGATCGTAAAATACATGATACCGGTGGGCGAACAGAATCCGGCCAGCCGCGCCTTTGCCGCCGCCGGTGAAATGCCGCGCCTGAACCAGTGGTTCCCGGTGCTCGGCGAAACCCCGCTCAATATCAGCTTCTTCCTGGCGATTTTCGCGCTGCTGATCTATGGCGTGGTGGTGAGCCGTTCCGCGTGGGGCTTCAAGCTGCGCGCCACCGGTCTGAATCCCCATGCGGCCCACTATGCCGGTATCCGCCTGAGCAAAATGATCATCGTGGTGATGCTCATTTCCGGCGCACTGGCCGGTCTCGGTTCGGTCAACTCCATCATGGGCTCGACCCACTACCTGTCGCTCAATTTTGTCGGCGGCGCCGGCTTCATCGGCATCGCCATCGCCCTGATGGGCCGCCAGCATCCGGTCGGCATCTTCCTGTCGGCCGTGCTGTTCGGCGCCCTCACGCAGGGCGGCTTCGATCTGTCGCTGGAAAAGCAGAACATCCCGCCGGAAATGGTGATTCTGGTACAGGGTCTGATCATTCTGTTCTGCGGCGCCATGGAAAATCTGTACGGCCCGGCGCTGGCCAAAATGCTGAAACTGAAGAAGTGAGCACAGTATGACTTTTGATGATCTCCATCTCGGCAGTATCCTGGTGTCCACCGTGCGCAATGCGCCGGTGCTGATTTTCGCCGGCATGGCCGGCCTGTTCGCAGAACGCTCGGGCGTGATCGACATCGGCCTGGAAGGCAAAATTCTGGCCAGTGCCTTTGTGTCGGCCGCCGTGGCTTTCCTGACCCAGAACCCGTGGTACGGCATCGCGGCCGGCACGCTGGTGTCGCTGCTGCTGGCCACCCTGCAAGGCTATGTGGCGATTACCCAGAAAGGCAACCAGCTGGTCGCCGGTATCGCCATCAACATCGCCATGAGCGGCCTGACCTTCGTGGTCGCCCAGTACCTGTTCCAGCAAGGCGGGCGCACCCCGGATCTGGGCCAGGCAC
>JAIELO010000167.1 GCA_019752915.1 Burkholderiaceae bacterium | reverse complement strand
CCCGGCCATGGCAAGGGCTCGATCACCACACGCTCCAGCGCGTAGTTCTCGTTGAGCGCATTCCCGCTGTGCAGATAATCGACACGCACGGTAGCAGGTTGCGCAGCAAGCGCAGGCAGAGTGGTGCAGACAGCGAGGGCTGCCAGCATAAAAGATACATAGCGGTTCATAGAATTCCCGAAGTTCGGTTCACAGTGCTCGCCATTGTAATCGCGCCCACCCTGCAACGAAACGGCTAGTTCTTGCGGGTCAGCGACTGGCCGATATCGAGTGGCCGGATATCGAGCCGCATATTCAGGATCGAATAGCTTTCCAGCGCTGCGGAAGCGTAACCGACACTATCGCGGGTTTTGCTGAAGGTGAACTGGAAGCCCAGTTCCGGCAAGGGCGTATTGCGGCCGCTGGTGGCGATCCCGATCGCTTCGCTGCGGCGGTTATTCATGAGGTTTTCCATCAGCTCGACCAGCGCATTACGCCCCAGAATATCGGCAGAAAATACCGGCTGCGCCATCTGCGCTGCGCGGCGATCAATCTTGCCACCAGCCTTGGCCTGCGACGGGATAAAGGTATGACTGCTCAGATCATAGCGGTCGCCCTTGTCCAGATAGCTGATTACGGCATTGGCGACATTAAAGCCGCCATGGCTGTCGTCGGTGGTAGCGCGCCGCAAGTCGATCAGCAGCGCACCGCGGCGGCCGACAATTTCCACCTGACGGCGGCTATCGATCACCATCGCCGTATTCTCATCGATCCCAAGGCCGAATTTGTAGCCCTTCTTCAGCATCGCCGGAATCATGCGGGCAAAGCGGCCACGCACCAGCAGGTGCTGGTCGACAAACACGTCGTCACCGATAAAGCCCAGACCGGGGGCAATCTCGCGCCCCTCGGTGACGCCCATGCGCAAAGTGGAAAACACTGTATTCGGCGCATAGAACATGGTACTGCTCATGATAGCGGCACCGGCGCTACTACCCGCCACCACGCCGCCATTGCGATACAGCTCCCACACGGCATCGAGTACCGCGCTGCGGCTGCCGTCGGCGCGCACCAGCGCCTGCGTGATACGCGCCTGATCACCGCCTGCAAAGAATACGCCACCCGCACCGCGCACCGCCTCGGCCAGTTGCGGGTCTTCTGCCACCTGCCGGTAATCGCTATCGGCCAGTTTTACGGCTAGCGGCACCAGAAACGCATCGGCGCCATATTCACGGAAACGCGCCACGATGGCCGCACCCACCGGTCCCGGATCGGCCGCCGCCGAAGGCAACACGGCCAGTCGCGCGCCCGGGCCGCCGGCCAGTTGCACGATGCGCTGCCAGACTTCGGCATTATCGGCCTGTAGATTCCCGCCTATTATCACCAGCGAGCCCTTGGGCGCCGTCGTGATGGCCTGCGCGGCGCCGAACGGTACGCTCAGCAGCAGTGCTGCCTGCAACACTCTGTGCATCCATTTGACTGCGCTACGCATTCCGGCCTCCGCAAGTAAAAAAGGGATGGCGCATAACACGCCATCCCTTCAATATACCTGATTTTTACAGGCCGCTAGCGATAGCGGTACAGCGGCTGCTGCAGCTGGATAGGCCGCACATCCATACGTAGTTTCAGCACCGAATACGCCTCGACTTCGGTCGAGCTGTAACCGACACTATTGATGGTTTTACTGAAGCGGAATTCGAAGCCGGTATCAGGATAGGCATCGCGCGGATTACCGAAGGCGATACCGATGGCCTCCTGCTGGGCGTTATCGATCAGATTGACCATCAGATCGAGCACCGCGTTATTACCCAGAATATCGTTGGTAAACACCGGCTCGCGGGTTTCCGGCTGATTCGGATCGAGCTTGTTATCGGCCTTGTCCGGCGAGGGGGTAAATTCGCGCGTCACCAGATTGAATTTATCGCCCCGGTCCAGATAGCTGATGGTGGCGTTACTGATGTTGAAGCCCTTGATGCCACGGTCGGTAATGGCCGCCGACAGATCCAGCAGCAGCGCACCGCTGTAGCCGATAATTTCCACATCGCGCTTGGCATTGACCACCATCGCGGTGTTCTCGTCGATCCCGAGACCGATCTGGTAGCCTTTTTTAAGCATCACCGGAATCATGCGCGCAAAGCGTCCCCGCACCAGCAAGTGCTGGTCGACGAATACGTCATCACCGATAAAGCCCAGTCCCGGCGCGATCTCGTTGCCTTCAGTGACGCCCTGCTTGAGCATATCCAGCGTCGCCTTGGCGTCGTAGAACATGGTGGTACTCATGATCGCAGCGCCGGCACTGGAACCTGCCACCACCCCGCCGTCACGATACACATCCCACACCGCGTCGAGTGCCGCCGTGTGCTTGCCGTCCGGGCGCACCAGCGCACGGGTAATCCGGGCCTGATCGCCACCGGTGAAATAGATGCCGGTGGCCGAATGGATCGCCGCCACCACTTCCGGATCTTCGGCAGCCTTGCGGTAGTCGCTATTGGGCAGCGTCACGCCGAGCGGAATGAAGAACGCCTGCGCGCCATACTGATTGAGTTTGTTGATGGTGTTCTGGGCCGACTGCTCGGGATTGATCGAGGCCGAGCCGAACACGCCAATGCGTGCGCCCTTGCCACCGGCCAGTTGTACGATACGTTGCCAGACTTCGGCGTTGTCGGCGCGCAGACCGCCGCCAATGATCACCAGATTCCCTGCCGGTGGCGCCAGCACCGGTTTGGGCGGCGGCACGGCTTTGGCCGGCTTGCTGGAGCGACCCGGTGCTTGCTGCACCTTGCCCGCCGGCGTGCTGGCTGCCACCTGCGCCGCACACACGCTGGTACCGCTGACGAGCAGCAGCCAGAGCATGACAACGCGCAGTAGCGTAAAACCTGTGAATTTCATGTTGCCCTTCCGAGAAAAACCGGCGCCGCACTCACGCGCGGCGCCGTCGTAGCGCAGATCATACCAATCAATTGGCCAGTCTGGCTTAATGCATCATTACGTTGGCTTATTTAAATGCGTAATTGAGCGTACCAAAGAAGCGACGGCCGCGCGGATCGGTGTAGGTCGGATCATAGCCAGAGATGAAGAAGAAGGCCTGATTCGAATACGGTGGCGCCGTATCGAGCAGGTTCTGCACACCGGCGCGCAGTTTCAGCGCCTTGCTGACCTGCCAGCTACCCGACATATCCCACAGCGAGTAAGCCTTGACGCGATTGGCGGCCACCACCGAGCCATCGTCGATATTGATCGCCGAGTTCTGGTCGACATAACCACTCGAATAGGTATTCGACAGGCTGGCCGAGAACGGACCTTTATCCCAGTCAAAGGTAATCGTATGGCGCCAGCGCTGCACTACACCGTCGGTGACGAAGCGGCCCAGATTACTCAGGTAGGCATCGCCCACGCTGTTCTGGATTTTCGATTGCATGACATAAGTGCCCGACAGGTGACCACCGAAGCGTCCCACTGCAGTCTGCACGCCACGGTAGTCGATGGTCAGATCCAGCCCGGATGCGATCTGCGCACCACGATTTTCCTTACGCAGTTCGATATAGTCGATCAGGCCATCTTCATCGCGGTGCACCAGATCACCGTACTTGGCCAGATTCCCCAGAATCACGTCGTCACCGAGCTCGCTAATCAGGTCGGTGCGCTTGATGTTCCAGTAATCGAGCGACAGGGTGGCATTCTTGACCGGTTCCAGCACCATGCCCAGCGAGTACTGACGGCTATGTTCAGGCTTCAGCTGCGCGTTCGAATAGCGGCGGGTGTTCCAGTTATCGGCGCAGTCAGCGAAGTTGTTATCGACGGTGGCGCAGTAGACCGGATCCGGCAGGGTCGCGGTGCTGCTGTACACGGTCGGGCGGAACAGATCCGACATCGACGGCGCACGGAAACCGCGTCCGGCCGAAGCGCGGAACAGCATGGTCTTGGTCGGGGTATAGCTCAGACCCACTTTCGGGCTGGCCGCACCGCCCACTACCTGATAGTGGTCATAACGGGCCGAGATCTGTGCTTCCAGCTGCTTGGTGAATGGCAGCAGTAATTCGCCGTAGATGGCCTGTACGCTGCGCTTGTCGCTGGTGGCACGACCACCTTCCGGCGCGGCGTCATTATTGATGTTATCGCTCATCAGCAGTGCCGACGGGGTGAAGTCGGTGCGTTCGTGGCGCACTTCGCCGCCAACCGCCAGCGCGGCATCGCCGCCACCGAGCGCGCCCAGTGCATGCGAGACCTTGAAGTCGATCGAATCCATGACACCACGCGCGTGACGCACATCGTCGTTGACCTGAATCGAATCGAGCAGCGCTACCCCGGCAGCACTGGAAGGGCCGAACGGATTAATCAGGCCGTCATACACACCCTGCAGCAGTTTGTCGTACAGCACGTAGCCGTGAGTATCCTTGTCCTTGATGGTGTTGACACTGTGGTTCAGACCCACATCGTAGTCCCAGCCGTTGGCGCTACCGGTCAGGCCCAGCACAACGCGCTGGCTCTCGCTGGTCAGTTCACTGGTGCGGCGACCGGCTTCGTTGACGCGCATGCGCAGCGTCACATCGCCCACCACATCATCATCGGCGCTGGCCGCTTCCGAGCTCAGGTCATATTTGGCGAGGCCGGGAATACGCTTGTAGTTGATCGCCGCCGTCACCCGCGCCGACGAACCGACGTAATGGGTCTTCGAGCGGCTCAGCGCCACTTCGGCAAACAGCTGGTTATCGCTGTTCAGTTGCAGCACGCCGCGGCTCAGCAGATTGGCCTTGTCCGACTTCGGATACAGCTCGGTGTCACCCATGTAGTTATAGGTGCAGGCATCGATCCCGCCGGTGCCGTTGGGCAGATACAGATTGGCCGGTGGTGCGCAGCCGGGCAGCGACAGATTGATGGTGCGGTTGGTAATCGGCTTGCCGTTAATGGTGAAGCCCTGTTCCTGCAGGTAGTCACGCTGGGCGCCGGTCAGGCGGATATTGGCCGGGCTGGTGTAGCCGGACAGCAGGTGTGGCAGGCGTTCGGCGATATGCAGATCGTCGATAAATTTGCGCTGCGAGGTGTTCAGCGCGCCGGTGCGCTGCAGATCCACCACGGCAAACACGTTGTAGCCGTCACGTCCCAGATCGCCGTGGCCGACACTCAGGCTGGCGGTGCGCTTACCGGCGCCACCTTCCTGGGTCTTGTTACCGTAGACGTTCAGTTCCAGGCCCTGGAAATCCTTGCGGGTGATGAAGTTGATGACACCACCGATAGCATCCGTGCCGTATAGCGCAGACGCGCCATCGAGCAGCACTTCCACGCGCTGGATCGCGGCAGCAGGGATATTGTTCAGGTCCACCCCGGTATCATCGCCGGGCGAGGCGAAGTTGGCCATGCGACGGCCATTCAACAGCACCAGCGTAGAAGAAGTACCGATCCCGCGCAAGTTGGCGCTATTGAAGCCGCGCTGGTCGCCGCCCACATTGATACTGGCACCATCGGTCAGACCGCCGGTGTTGGCAGCCACGCGCGCCAGCAGTTCGGAAGCGGTAGTGACCCCGGCTTTGTCGATCTCTTCGCGGGTGATCACCTGCACCGGCAGCGCCGTTTCGGATTCGATACGGCGGATCGCCGAACCGGTAATTTCCACCTTCGGCATGGTCACCGCACTCACTACGGCGCTCTGCGCCAGTGCTTCCTGCGACATCAGGCCAAGCACGGCCCCCACACCCAGCGCCAGCCGGACTGCCCGCGCCATATTCGAAACCCGCATATTCTGAGCTGCACCCATGTTTTTCTCTCGTAGTTGAAGAAACGATTACATTGAGCTAACTGTACGCACATCATGCCTAAAACTCAAGGAAGCACGGACGCTTTCCGCATATGGTGATTTACTTTGTGAAAATAGTGCTACATACTCAATCTTTGTCGAACCATCTCCGGCCATTATGCAAGTACATCAACACCCCATCTCCGGCGCGCACAGCAATGCCCATTACCAGCTAACCAGCCTCCATTTCGGCAGCCCGGGCAGCGGCAAAAAAGTGTATATACAAGCTTCCCTGCACGCTGACGAAGTACCGGGCATGCTGGTGGCGCAGTTTCTGCGCAAGGAATTACTGGCACTGGAAGCGGCCGGACGCCTGCAGGGCGAAGTGATTCTGGTCCCTGCCGCCAACCCGATCGGACTGGCGCAAGCCATCCACGGTGCCGCTTTCGGCCGATTTGATCTGACCACCGGCATCAACTTCAATCGCTCCTACAAGCACGTGGCCGAGGATCTGAAAATCTCGCTGACCGGCCTGCTGGGTGACGACGCCGAGGCCAACGTGGCGCTGATCCGCGCCCACGCGCGCGACTCGATCGCCGCCTGGCAGCCAGCCACGGACGCCGACGCCCTGAAAAAAATCCTGATGACGCTGGCCATCGACGCCGACATCGTGCTTGATCTGCACTGCGATAACGAAGCGGCGCTGCACATCTACGCTGGCACCCCGTTAGCTGAAGCGGTTGCGCCGCTGGCGGCGATCATGGGTGCCCACGCCGTACTGCTGGCCTATCAGGCTGGCGGCGAACCGTTCGACGAAGCCTGCAGCCGGCTGTGGTGGGATCTCGAGCAGCACTTCGGCGGCCGCTACCCGATTCCGCCTGCCTGCCTGTCCACCACCGTGGAACTGCGCGGCGAACAGGAAGTGACGTATGCGCTGGCGCAGCGCGATGCCGCCGGTCTGCTGCAATTCCTCACCCTGCGCGGCATCGTGACGGCCGCCGATGCCGAGGGCGAAGCGGCCGCGCGCGTGCTGCCAGCGCCACTGTGCGCCGCCACCCCGCTGGAAGGCGTCGAGCCGCTGTACGCACCGCATCCCGGGATTCTGGTCTACACCCGCGAACTGGGCGACCATATCGCTGCCGGCGACGCGATTGCCGACATCATCGATCCGGTCAGCGGCGACACTACCGTGATCCGTGCCAGCGTAGCCGGCATTTTCTTTGCCCGCAGCGCCCACCGCCACGTGATTCGCGGTATGAATATCGGCAAAATCGCAGGCGCGCAGGCTTACCGCGCTGGCGACTTGCTCAGCCAGTAATCCAGACAGCCACTCAGAAGCCAGCCCATGACCACTCCGAAAAAATTCAAACTGCCGCACACCTTCGTACTGCTGTTCATGATTCTGGCACTGATTGCTGCGGCAACCTGGCTGGTGCCGGGCGGTAAATACGACACCCATCTGGTCAACGGCAAGCAGCTGATCGACCCGGCCAGCTTCCACTACGTGGCCAGCGCGCCGCAAGGGCTGGCCGCACTGATCAAGGCGCCCATCAAAGGCTTCGTCGAAGCGGCGCTGATTATCGGCTTCGTGCTGATCGTCGGCGGCGCCTTCTCGGTGCTGCAGAAAACCGAAGCCGTGGATGCCATGATCAAGGCACTGGCACGCGCCCACGATAGCTCGCGCTTCATCCAGAAAGCACTGATTCCGGTATTTGTCACCATGTTCTCGATCGGCGGCGCCACCTTCGGCATGAACGAAGAAGCGATCCCCTTCATCCTGATTTTCGTGCCGCTAGCATTAGCGCTCGGTTACGACACCATCACCGGCGTCTCGATCCCCTTCCTCGGCTCGCAAGTCGGCTTTGGCGCCGCCTTCCTCAACCCGTTCAACGTCGGCATCGCGCAAGGTATCGCCGGTGTGCCGATTTTTTCCGGCTGGGGCTACCGCCTGATCGTCTGGGTAATTGCCACCGCCATCACCATCGCCTTCCTGATGTGGTACGCGGCGCGCGTGAAGAAAAATCCGCAACTGAGCCCGACCTATGCGCTTGATCTGGAAAAACGCCGCGAACAGCCGCAAGGACTGGGGGAGTTCCACGGCATCACCGGACGCCACAAACTGGTGCTGGCGATTTTTGTCAGCGCGCTGGCGATCATGGTCGGAGGTGTGGTGGGCTACGACTGGTACATCGACGAAATCGCCGCCCTGTTCCTGGTGATGGCAGTGGTGATTGGTCTGGTCGGCAAACTCGATTCGACCCAGATCGTCGAAAGCTTCATTCAAGGTGCCCGTGATCTGGTCGGCACGGCGCTGGTGATTGCACTGGCGCGCGGCACCATGATCCTGGCACGCGACGCCCACATCATCGACACCATGTTGCACACCCTGATGCCGCTGGTACAGTCGTCGATGCCGGTGTTCGCCGCCTGGAAAATGTTCGGCATCCAGACCGTAATCAACTTCTTCATCCACTCCGGCAGCGGCCAGGCCGCCCTGACCATGCCGATCATGGCGCCGCTGGCCGATCTGGT
>JAIELO010000244.1 GCA_019752915.1 Burkholderiaceae bacterium | reverse complement strand
TCATAACCGCATTTGGTGCACTGGGTTTGTGGCAGCAGGTCTTCGATGCGGTCGGCGAGAGTAGGTGTGGTGGGCACGGCGTGACAACTGGCGAGTACGGGAAAGCGTCATTATCCAACAAAACCGGTGCGCGCAGAAAAACGGGGCCGGAATACCGCGTCGCTCAGTGGGCGACAGGGTGTTCCGGCCCCGTAGCAGGCTTATTTAGCCTGCGGGTGCAGAATTTAGGGATTCAGGCTTAACCGTGTTTCTTGATGAACTCGGTGATTTTCGGGCACACCACTTCACGCCAGCGACGGCCGGAGAAGATGCCGTAGTGACCGGCTTGCGGTGCCACGAAGTCCTGCTGCATCGAGGCAGGAATATTGCTGCACAGGTCGTGTGCTGCCTGAGTCTGGCCGGCGCCGGAAATATCGTCGAGCTCGCCTTCTACGGTGAACAGCGCCACCGTGGTGATGTCTTGCGGACGCACCAGCTGGCCGCCGACTTTCCACGTGCCTTTCGGCAGCGCGTGTTCCTGGAACACGGTCTTGATGGTGTCGAGGTAGTACTCGGCCGGCATGTCCAGTACGGCATTGTATTCGTCGTAAAACTTGCGGTGACCTTCCGCCGTTTCCTCGTCGCCTTCTACCAGATGCATGTAGAACTCGCGATGGCTCTGGGCGTGACGGCCCGGATTCATGGCGATAAAGCCGGCATGCTGCAGGAAGCCCGGATAGACCTTGCGGCCATGACCGGGATAGTTAGGCGGTACCGAATAGATCACGGTGTTCTCGAACCACGAGAATTTCTTCTCGACGGCGAGGTTGTTGACGGCGGTCGGCGAACGGCGCGGATCGATCGGGCCACCCATCATGGTCATGGTCTTCGGCAGTTTCGGATCCTTGGCGGTGGCCATCAGGGAGATCGCCGCCAGCACCGGTACGGTCGGCTGGCACACGGAAATCACGTGCAGATCAGGGCCGAGCAGGCGGATGAAGTCCTGCACATAGTAGATGTAATCGTCGAGGTGGAAAGCGCCGGCCGATTGCGGCACCATGCGCGCGTCGGTCCAGTCGGTGATGTAGACGTCGTGATCGATCAGCAGACCGCGCACGGTATCGCGCAGCAGGGTCGAGTGGTGACCGGACAACGGTGCCACCAGCAGCACGGTGGGCTGATTCAGCGCCTTGATCTGCTTGTCACTGAGATCCTTCTTGAAATGGATCAGGCGGCAGAACGGTTTGGTAACGGTAACTTCTTCCACCACCGGCACCGGGCCATCCTTGAGTTCGGCATGATGGATCTCGAAGGCCGGCTTTTCATAGTCTTTGCCGAGCCGGTACATCAGCTCGTAACCTGCCGCGATACGCTGGGAGAAAGGCGTATGCGCCAGCGGCGAGACAGGGTTGGTGAACATTTTGGAAGACGCGTCGGCCCACTGCATAATCGGCGTGAGGAACGAGCGTTGCATTTCGTGAAGATGGTAGAGCATAGGTCATCCCGGGTAGAAAGCATGGTGCGGTGCACCAATTGGCTACATCATAAACCAATTATAGGACAGTTTGTCGTGACCGATTACATTCGTCGATGCTGCTGAGCAAGTCTACGTGTTTTCCACAGTAGTATTGTGGTGTAACTATAAAACAGACAGGGACGAAAAAAAAGCAGCGTTTCCGCTGCTTTTGTGTAGGACGCCCGCTAACGCGCTTAGTCGAAGACCGGCGTTTCCACGCCCAGCACTTTGTGCAGTTTCGGCGAGGTGGTGGTGTACTGCATGTGGATTTTCTTGTCCGGGAAGATGTACGGTGCGGCGCCGAAAGCGGCCAGCGCAGCTTCGTGGAAGCCCGACAGAATCAGCTTCTTCTTGCCCGGATAGGTGTTGATGTCGCCCACGGCGAAGATGCCCGGCACGTTGGTTTCGAACTTCTCGGTGTTCATCACCTTCAGCTGGCGACGCTCGATGTCCAGACCCCATTCAGCGATCGGGCCCAGTTTCGGCGACAGGCCGAAGAACACCAGCAGCATGTCCAGCGGCACGCGGCGGGTCACGCCGTCCTGACCGGTCACTTTCAGTTCGCTCAGTTTGCCATCCTTGGTTTCGAAGCCGGTGGCCTGACCGATGATCAGTTGCATTTCGTATTCGTCGCACAGCGCTTTCATCTTGGCGACGGAAGCTGGTGCTGCGCGGAATTCTTCGCGGCGATGCAGCAACACCACCGATTCGGCCTTGCCGACGAAGTTCAGCGCCCAGTCCAGTGCCGAGTCACCGCCACCGCAGATCACCAGATTCTTGCCTTCGAACTGGGCCGGATCTTTGACCTTGTAGTGCACCTGGGTGCCTTCGAACACTTCGATACCGTCGACCTTGATGGTGCGGGCCTGGAAGGAACCCACGCCGGCAGCGATGAAGATGGTTTTGGTGATGAAACGGGTGCCGACGCTGGTTTCAACGTCGAAACGGCCATCGCCGCGACGCTCGACCTTGGTCACTTCCTGACCGAGGTGGAAGGTCGGATCGAACGGTTCGATCTGTTTCAGCAGGTTGTCGGTCAGTTCCTGACCGGTGCACGATGGCACGGCCGGGATGTCGTAGATCGGCTTGTCCGGATACAGTTCCACGCACTGACCGCCCACTGCGCCCAGCGAATCGATCACGTGGGCTTTGATTTCCAGCAGACCCAGTTCGAAGACCTGGAACAGGCCGACCGGGCCGGCGCCGATGATGACGGCATCGGCTTCGATGACGTCAGGGGTAGTGACAGTGCTATTCATACGTGGTTTCCTGTTATTTCAATAGTCGTTGGGCAACACCGGTCAGCGCAGCGCTAGCGCAGTCCGGGGTGGCCTGTCCAGACGAAAGTTTTAGCGTACCAGCAGGTGCAGTTTCTGCTTAACGTCTTTGAACTGATCTGCTTCGGCCAGCGCCGGGATGGTTTTGGTAATCGACGGCCAGTGACGGGCCAGCTCGACGTTCAGCTTGATGAACGATTGCTGGTCGCCCGGCACATCTTCCTCGGCGAAAATCGCGTTGACCGGGCATTCGGCCACGCAGACTGCGCAATCGATGCACTCATCCGGATCGATGGCGAGGAAATTCGGGCCCTGGCGGAAACAATCTACCGGGCACACATCGACGCAGTCCGTATAGCGGCAGCTGATGCAAGATTCGGTGACAACGTGAGTCATAACAGTCCTATCAATGTTGGTGTGCAGCGGCGTCGGCGGCATGGCAATGCCCGGCTAAGCTCAGCAAAGCACTGTATTTTAAGGTAATTCGCTATTTCTCACAAATTGCGCTTATATACAATACATATAAGCAAATTCGTTCCGGGCACGCGACAGGGGCGCAGGGTGGGGCTGCGGCAGTGGCGTCGGGCGACTGCGGACAGTGTGGCGGGGCTGGCGGGCTAGCGTGCGTCCGAGGCAACTGGCATGATAATGGCTTTGTCACACAAGGAGAGTCGCCCATGGCGGACATCAACATCGTGCAGGCGCACCAGCTGGCGCCTGAGCAAGCGCGCGCCGCAGCGCAACAAGTGGTCGATAAGCTGGCCGAACAATTCGAACTGAGCTGCCGCTGGGATGGCGACGTGCTGTCTTTCGAACGCAGCGGCGTGGACGGCAAACTGACGCTGACGCCGAATCAGGCGCAGGTCCAGTTGACCCTCGGCCTGTTCTACGGCGCCTTCGCCGCCGTCGTCGAGAGCAAGCTCAAGGACAAAATGCAGCGCGTCTTCGCCAGCTAAAAACCGGGGTCAGATCCGACATCCGGACACGGACTGATCTGTTGTTGACTGATTCGGGAAGGTCGCCGTGTCAGCGTGCCGCTCAAGAACTTCCGGGCCTGTCCGGAAGTCTTGCAGCGGCAACTACGGATAAGCTCGTGTCCGGATGTCGGATCTGACCCCGGGTTGATTCTTGATTTACTTCAGATCTTCGATCAGGTCGATGTACTGTTGTTTGGCGTCGTCCTGCGAGGTGCCGGTCAGGGCGGCCCAGGCGTCGAATTTGGCGCGGCCGACCATGTCGGTGAAGCCGGGACGGTCGCCGCTGGCGTCGCCGCTCGAGGCTTGCTTGAACAGGGCGTAGATCTTCAGCAGCGTCATGTTGTCCGGACGCTCAGGCAGGTTTTTCGATTCCAGCTGGGCCTGGGCAAATTGTGCATCTAAACTCATGGTGTCTCCTCAAGGGGGCTTAGGTTAGACGCCATCATAACCGCAGCGCTGCCAATTGCTGCTAGAGGGACTCCTCAAAAACAGCGCGGCGGCCGCTGTCTGCAACAGGGGCCGCCGCTACCGGTGCCCGGACGGGCACGATGTCACGAGTGACTTATTTTTTCTTGGTCGGGTTCACAGCCGATTTCAGGGTCGCGCCAGCCGAGAACTTAGGCGTTTTCGACGCAGCGATCTTGATCGCTTCGCCGGTGGCCGGGTTGCGGCCTTTACGGGCTGCGCGTTTCGCGACGGAGAAGGTGCCGAAGCCGGTGATGCCGACCGTGTCGCCTTTTTTCAGACGCTCGGTGATGATGGCGATCAGGGTGTTGACCGCGGTGTTGGCGGCAGCAGCGGACACGTCAGTGCGTTTCGCAAATTCTGCAATTAATTCGCCTTTTTTCATTACTACCTCCTTGGTTATTAGAGCGCGCAGATTAGCATAAATATTGTTAAATGTAATGGTTTCCGTTCGAAGTAAGCCTTGTAGTAGCTACCGCGCCACGCTGCGACGCAAAATTGGCCCCGTCGTTGCGGGCTGCAGGACACTGTGAAAAAGGTTTATGATGACAGCACCATGGATAGAACAATCAGCTTTACTGATCAGAACTTGCAGGACTATGTCGATGGCGTGCTCGATGCGGGCACCTGCCGGGCGCTGGAGGCTGCCCTGCTGAATGATCGCGGACTGGCGCGGCGACTAGCTCAGATGCATCCCGCGGAGCGTGCGAGCGCCGTGGCCGGAAGCGCCAAAGTGGTGCAACTGGCCGGGGTTCGTGCGGAACGCGCTGCTGCAGCGCGCAAGGCGGGCAAGCAGCGCCGCAGCGCGCGCGAATGGCTGGTGGTAGCGCTGGTGGCGCTGGTGGCGATCGGCATGTGTGCGCTGGGGCTGTATGCGGTGAAGCAGTTACTGCCTAACCGCGTGGTGCTCGCGACCCCGCTTACGCCGCTGCTGGCGACACAGGATGGTAGCCTGCTGGCGCAAGGCAACTTGCTGGCGGCGCTGAATCAGCAACTCGGTGGCACCGCCCCGGCCGGCGGCGAATTGCGCATCGGTCAGAGCTTTGTCAGTCAGGAGGGCGAGTATTGCCGCAGTTTCAGCCTGCTCGGTAAGCAGCAGGATCTGACGGGGCTGGCCTGCCGGGATGTCGCGGCCTGGCGCATACCGTTGCTGGTGCAGAATGGGCGGGCGGTGCCGGCGCTGGGGAGTCATCGCAGCGCCACGGGCGATATGCCGAAAGCGCTGCAGGAGGCCATTGCCGAGCGCCGCGCGGGAGCGCCACTCGATGCGCAGGAAGAAGAGCAGGCGCTGCAGCGCAACTGGCATCGCTAGTCGGCAGCGCGCGCCGCGCTTGTTGCGGTGCGTGCATCGGCATGGTGATTGTGCCCGCAGCGGAGCGGGGCGCAGTCACCGAGCTCGGGTGCGCTGCCTGTTTGCTGATTAAACGCCCAGCAGTTCGACGTCGAAGATCAGGGTGGCGTTGGGTGGGATCACGCCGCCAGCGCCGCGCGAGCCGTAGCCCAGTTCCGATGGGATGATCAGTTGACGGGCGCCGCCAACTTTCATGCCTTGTACGCCTTCGTCCCAGCCGCGGATGACCATGCCGGCGCCCAGTGCGAATTCGAATGGATCATTGCGGTCTTTGCTGGAGTCAAATTTCGAACCCTTGCTGCCGTCGTCGTTCTGCAGCCAGCCGGTGTAGTGCACGGTGACGTTCTGGCCGGCACGTGCTTCAGCGCCTTCGCCGACGCTCAGTTCGATGTATTGCAGGCCGGAGCCGGTGGTGATGGTGCTCATGGTGATCCTTCAAAAAGAGGGTTAAAGACAGGCCGGCATTGTAGCAGGGCGCCAGAGTGGGTGAATAATTGTGGCACGACGCTTCTCGCTGCGGCGTTTGCACGTAAAATAAGCGTTTTGCCCCTACAAGCGACTTTTCCATGCTCCGCAGTTTCCGCCGTTTTGCCCTTTCCTGTGTCTGTGCCCTGACCGCGGTCAGTAGCGTGCAGGCCAATGTCGTGGTTGTACTCAATTCGCGTGACGCTACCGTGCAGTTGCTCGATCAGGATTCCTATCAGGATCTTGGAACTTTCCCGGTCGGGAAGGAACCGCATCACCTGATGGCTACCCCCGATAATAAATCCCTGATCGTGGCCAGTTCGGTGGGCAACGAGCTGATCTTCCTCGATCCGAAAAGCGGCCAGATCCAGCGCACCATCAAGGATATCCTCGATCCTTACCAGATCGGTTTTTCGCCAGACCAGAAGTGGCTGGTGTCGAATTCGCTGCGTCTCGACCGTGTCGACCTGTATCGCTATGACGGCACTAATCTGACCCTGAGCAAGCGCTTACCACTGGCAAAGCTGCCGAGCCATATGGCCTTCAATGCGGCCAGCAATATGGTGTTCATTACCCAGCAGGGCAGCGATCAGGTCAGCGCCATCGATCTGCAGACCCAGACGGTGAAGTGGACGATGTCGGTCGGTAAGCTGCCGGCAGGGATTTCGATGACCCCCGATGACAAGCATCTGCTGGTGGGAATTATGGGCAGCGATGTGGTGGAAGTGATCGACTGGCGCACCCAGAAAATCGTCAAGCGTATCAAAACCGGCATGGGAACCCACAATTTCCGCGCTGCCGGCGATGGACGGCATATTTTCGTTTCCAACCGCGTGTCGAATTCGATTAATATTATTGATCAGAAGACACTGGAAAATGTGGGCCAGATTAACGTGCCCGGTGGTCCCGATTGTATGGAAGTGACGGCGGATGGTAAAACCATGTGGACAACTCTGCGCTGGATTAAAAAAGTGGCGGTGATCGACATCGCCAGCCGCAAAATCATCAAGATGATCCCGGTCGGTCGGTCGCCGCACGGGGTGTTCTTCTTTAACTCGGCCCCGCGTATCTGATGCGCCGCACTGCCACCCTGACGCTGTGTGCACTGGCGCTTGCGCCGGCGCTCGCACAGGCGGAATCAGGCGTGGCACGGCGCGCCGCCGAGGCGCGTGCGGCCGGGGTGGCCGCCGCCTACGGGGCGCGCCCCGCTGCAGTAGTCAAAGCAGCAGCCGCGCCTGCAGCGGCTGTGCAAGCAGCAAAAATCACTGCCGACAGCACGCCCGGTGCCGCCATGATGGCCGTGATGCCCGCGGCAGCTGCCGCTTCGATGCCAGTTTCCAGCGCCGTGGCAGCCGCCGGTCCAGCTCAAATGCCTGCTCAAACTCCAGCCTCCACGCAGTCGAAAGCCGCTACCGCAGCGCAGCCGCCGTCCCAATGCCGTGGCAATATCTATCTGACCTTTGACACCGGCAGTCAGGCCCAGGCTACGCTGATTGCGGAAACGCTGCAGAAACACCGCATCAAGGCCAGCTTCTTCCTGGCCAACGAAAAAACCGTCAACGGCGATTACTCGCTCGATCCATCCTGGGGGCCGTACTGGAAAGCCCGGCTGGCCGAAGGTCATGTGATCGGCTCGCACACCTTTGACCATGATGTGCTGGTGCGCGATGGCAAAGCCGGCCAGCTCGAGGTCAAGCCCGGATTCGGCGCCAGTGCAGGCAAGCTGCGCTCGCTCACTCCCGAGCAGTATTGTGGCGAAATCCGCCGCGTCGACCAGCGTTTCGTGGAGCTCACCGGCAGCCATCTCGACCCGCTCTGGCGCGCACCGGCAGGTCGCACTTCGCCACGTGCGCTGGCGGCGGCGCGTAGCTGTGGGTATAGCCACGTGGGCTGGTCGCCGGCCGGCTTTTCGGGCGACGAACTGCCCAGCGAAAAATACTCGAATGCCAGTCTGCTGGCGAAGTCGCTGCGCGATCTGCGTGGCGGCGATATTGTGCTGATCCATATGGGCATCTGGTCGCGCAAGGATGCCTGGGCGCCCGCCAATCTTGAACCGCTGATTACCGGGTTAAGCCAGCGCGGCTTCTGCTTCGCCACGCTGCGCGATCATCCGGATTACTCCTCTTCCTTTAAACGTCCATGATGCAAGCATTGTCCGACTGGCTGGGCCTGGCCCAGGGCTGGTTGTTTGAAACGCTGGTGCAACCGCTGGTGTTCCAGCTCGGTTTCGGTGAATTTGTCGAAGAATCGTTCGAAGG
>JAIELO010000263.1 GCA_019752915.1 Burkholderiaceae bacterium | reverse complement strand
TTCCCACAGTGCGAACAACTGCGACTGTTCGACGTCGGCCAGTACGATGTTCGGTTCGTGGGTGACGCGCAGTTCGCTGAAGCTGTAACGCTCGGACAGGTCGGCCATGAAGTCGATCTGTTCGGCAGTCGCATCGCCCGGCGGCACGCCGGTCTTCTTCAGCGACAGCACTACGGCTGCGTAGCCCGGTTGCTTATGCGCCTTGACGTTGCGGGCGACCCAGTTGGCAAAGGCCTTGTTGTCGGCATGCGCGGCAACTACGTCGAGGTTTTCCAGTCGCTGGTAGGCGTGCGGCTTGAAGTAGTCGATCACGCGCTGCATTTCTTCGGTGGTCAGGGTTTCCGGACCATCTTTCAGATCGACCCATTCCGCTTCGACCTGACGGGTGAATTCTTCCACGCCGATGGCTTTCAGCAGGATCTTGATACGGGCTTTGTACTTGTTGTCGCGACGGCCGTACTGGTTATACACGCGCATCACGGCTTCCGTGTAGGTCAGCAGGTGCTGCCATGGCAGGAATTCGCGGATCACGCTACCGAGTATCGGCGTACGGCCCATGCCGCCACCGGCCATGAACTTGAAGCCGATTTCGCCGGCTGCGTTGCGCACCACGGTCAGGCCGATGTCGTGCACGGCGATGGCAGCGCGGTCTTCTTCCGCGCCATTGATGGCGACCTTGAATTTACGCGGCAGGGCCAGGAATTCAGGGTGGAAGGTGGACCACTGGCGCAGCACTTCGGCGTACGGACGCGGATCGATGATCTCGTCGGCGGCCACGCCGGCAAACGGATCGGAGGTGGTATTGCGGATGCAGTTACCCGAAGTCTGGATGGCGTGCATTTCCACCGATGCCAGATCGCTCAGGATGTCCGGGGTCTGCTCCAGCTCGACCCAGTTGAACTGGATGTTCTGACGAGTGGTAAAGTGTCCATAGCCGCGGTCGTATTTGCGGGCGATATGGGCGAACATGCGCATCTGTTTTGCTGCCAGCAGGCCGTACGGCACGGCGATGCGCAGCATGTAGGCGTGACGCTGCATATATAAGCCATTTTGCAGGCGCAGCGGCAGGAATTCGGCTTCGGTCAGCTCATTGGCGAGACGGCGGCGTACCTGATCACGGTACTGCGCAATGCGTTCACGGACGATGAGATGGTCATATTGGTCGTATTGATACATATTCTTCCTAGATAGTCGCTGGCTAGAATCCCCAAACTAGCGGCAATAGTAATAAACTTCGTCTTTATTCCATACGACTTAGTCTTTATTTGCTTATATACGTATTGGGTATAAGCTAGAGCGCTAAAATTTTAAGATGGGCCAGAACCTGCAATGAACTTACATCAACTGCGCTTTGTGCGCGAAGCGGTGCGCCAGAACTACAACCTGACCGATGCTGCCAAGGCACTGTTTACCTCGCAACCGGGCGTTTCCAAGGCGATTATCGAGCTCGAGGAAGAGCTGGGCGTGGATATTTTTACCCGTCACGGCAAGCGCATCCGCGGTCTGACCGAGCCGGGGCGGCTGGTGCTGGAGTCGGTGGAACTGATTATGCAGGAAATCGACAGTCTGAAACGCATCGGCAAGGAATATGCGGCGCAGGATAGTGGCAGTTTTACCATTGCCACCACGCATACCCAGGCGCGCTACACGCTGCCGAAGGTGGTGCAGGCCTTTATGGTGAAGTTCCCGAAGGTGCGATTGTCTTTATTGCAAGGTAATCCCCAGCAGATCGCCGAGATGGTGCAGCGCGATCAGGCCGATCTGGCGATTGCGACCGAGTCGATTGCCGGCGTGACGGGTTTGATAACTTTGCCATGTTACCAATGGGAACACGTGGTGGTGGTGTCGCCCGACCATCCTTTGTTGAAATCTAAGCAAGTAACGCTGGAAGAAATTGCTGCTTTCCCCATCATCACGTACGATAGCGCCTTCGCCGGCCGCAGCAAGATCGACCATGCGTTTTCTTTGCGTGGTCTGAAGCTGGACGTGTTGCTGGAAGCCATAGACGCCGACGTGATCAAAACCTATGTGGAACTGGGCATGGGGATAGGGATTATTGCCGGAATGGCATTTGATCCCGAGCGCGACAAGAATCTGCGTGCCATCCCGGTGGGACACCTGTTCGGCATGAATGTGTCGCGGGTGGCCGTGAAACAGGGCGCGTATCTGCGCAGCTATATATATACCTTCATCGAACTGCTGGCGCCTACGCTCAACCGTAAGTTGATCGAGCAGGCCATGAGTGGTGAAAAAGAGCACTACGAACTATAAAGAGAAAGCATCCCATGATTACCAATCAGTTGGCACAATTTTATACCGTCAACGCCGACAACTATGACCAGGTGTACGCGCAGGAAGAGCGCTTCGACGATCTGGACGATTTACAGGAACTGGTCGCCGAACTGTTCCAGGGCCATAAAGTACTGGAACTGGCTTGCGGTACCGCTTACTGGACCGATCTGATCGCGGAAGTGGCGGAATCCGTGCACGCCACCGATTTGTTGCCGGAAATGATTGCACTGGCGGAAACGCGTGGTCTGGACGAAGAGGTCGTGAGCTTTGGCGTGATGGATGCGTTTAATCTGCCGGACGGTCTGGAGGGCAAGTACACGGCCGTGTTCGCTGCTGGCCTGTGGACCCACGTCAAACGCGAAGATCAGGAAAAATACCTGAAAACCCTGCGCGCCAAACTGGGCAAAGACATTCTGCTGGTGCTGCTGGACGAATCCTATGTGGATGGCCATACCATGGTGTTCGCCCGCACCGATCTGGAAGGCAATACCTTCCAGATCCTGACGGCGGACGACGGCCAGCGTTATGAAATCATGCACAATTACCTGACCGACAGCACGCTGCGTAAGCGTTTTGCCGCCTCGGCGCGCCAGATCCGTGTGGAGCGTCTGGAATATTACTACCTGCTGAGCTGCCGCCTGAAATAAGCGTTGCCCCTGTATTTCGCTGGAATTGATTGTGAAAAGCCGCTTTTAGCGGCTTTTTTCATTATGACGTTGATATGCAACAAAATTTTTCTTGTCATATTCTTGAAGTAATTGGTAGGCATGATTCGCCCCGTAGAACGAATTCATGCATTACTTCTTTCAACCCTAAGTAGAGATTCTCAAGTGAAAAAACTGACCCTGGTAGCAATGATCATTGGCGGCTTCGCCGCCCAAGCCCAAGCCCAATCGAACGTCACGATCTATGGTCTGGCCGATGTAGGTCTGGTGAGCGAACGCGGTGGCGCCGCCGGTAGCGTGACCAAAGTCACCAGCGGCATCGGTGGTCAGTCCCGTCTGGGCTTCCGTGGTACCGAAGATCTGGGTGGCGGCCTGGCTGCTGTTTTCCAACTGGAAACCGGCCTGAAAGTTGATGATGGCGCGCTGGACAACACCAACAGTGCCCTGTTCAACCGTCTGTCCTACGTTGGCCTGAAAAGCAAAGAAGCCGGTAGCCTGACCATCGGCCGCCAGTACACCATGCTGTACAACGCCATGAGCCAGGTTGCTGACCCGTTCGGCGCCGGTTACGCTGGTAGCATCAAGAATCTGTTCCCGACCGCTGGCGCGAACACCCGTACCAGCAACTCGCTGCTGTACGTGACCCCGAGCGTGGAAGGCTTCAGTGGCGAAGCACTGTACTCGCTGGGCGAACAGGCTGGCAGCGCGACTGCTGGTCGCCAGTTCGGTCTGGGTCTGAACTACGCTCAGGGTCCACTGAATGCACGTCTGGTGTACAACAACCGTAACAACGACACCGCTGCTGTCGGCACCACCCCTGCCAAACTGCAAGACACTGGTCGCAACACCCTGTTCGCTATCAACTACGACTTCCAGGTTGCTAAAGCCTTCTTCGCCTACGGCGCGGACAAAGGCGTGAACAGCGCTGCGTTGCCAGTGGCCAATGCCTACGGTTACACCGTTGCGCCAAAAGCTAGTCTGGACAGCAACGATATGCTGATCGGCGTGTCGGTACCTGTCGCACCTGCTGGCACCGTACTGGCTTCGTACACCCGCAAAAACGATAAGACTGCCCTCAATCAAGATGCTGATCAGTGGGCCGTCGGTTACCTGTACGCACTGTCGAAGCGCACCAGCGCATACGTCGCTTACGCCAAGATCAAAAACAAAAACGGCGCTGGCTACACCGTTGGTAACAACAATGAAGCTGGTAGCGGCAACAAAGCGTTCAACCTTGGCGTACGTCATTCGTTCTAAGTGCTAGTCGGCGAGGTCTGAGCAGGCAGCGGCAGGCGGATCGAGATCCGTGTGCCGCCATTGCTGAGTATGTCGATCTCTCCGTGTAAGGCGTGTACCCGTTCGCGCATCCCGAGCAGTCCGAAAGCCGTGGTTTTATCCATGTCCTGCTCGGCGATGCCGCGACCGTCATCATGAATCTCGATTTCCAGTTGCTGCGCACTGCGATGTAATGACAGGCGTACGGCGCTGGCTTCGGCGTGACGCGAAATATTCGTCAGTGCTTCCTGCGCAATGCGGAAGATCGCCGTACTGTAGGCATCATCGAGTATGAGTTCCTCCTCATTGGCATCCAGCTGACAGGCGATGTTGTAGCGATTGACGAAATCGTGGCACAAGCTCTCCAGTGCAAAGTACAGTCCCCCCTCATCGAGCGCGCGTGGCCGCAGATTGCTGGCGATGCGGCGCAAGGATGTAATCGCGGCCATCAGCAGGGCATCCATGCCCGCCATCAGCTTGCGTGCGGCAGGGCCATTATGGTGCTGGCGCTGGAGCAATGCCAGATCGACCCGCAAGGTGGCCAGCAACTGTCCCAGATCATCATGCAATTCGCGCGCGATGTGTTTGCGCTCTTCTTCGCGGATGGTGCGCAGGGTGGCCGACAGATCGCGCAGTTGCGCATACGATTGTTCGAGCTGCTCCTGCACCTGCTTGCGCTCGGTAATGTCGCGCAGGATGATGGTGTAAATGCTGTGGCTGTTCTCAGTCTGCGTGGAGATGGATCCTTCGAGGGGGAATAGCTGACCGTTGGCGCGCATGCCGGTGACGAGGTAGTCGCCAGCGCGCCGGCCTTTCATGCGCAGGCGGATGCCGGTATCGCCGAAGTAGTGGTTCTGGAATTGCTCGCTATGCAGGCGTTGCTCGCCGGGCAGATAGCGCTGGAGCGGCGCGCCTTGCATGGCCTGCACGGTGGTGGCGAACATGGCGGCCGCCGAAGGGTTGGCTTGCAGAATGCGCTGTTGCGCATCGGTGGAGATAATGGCTTCGCTGGCGTGCTCGATAATGCCGCTGCTGCGATGCTGGGCCTTGGCACTGCCGCTGGACTGCTGGCGCTGCTGTGCGCGAGCCAGCAGGTAACTGGCCACAGTAATGCTAGCGCTCAACCAGAACAGGATGCGCGTGCGAGTCATGGAGGTCTCCTCGCGACAGCAAGTCGCGTGACTCTACACTAGTGCAGGCGGGGCGCTGCGGCTTGCGCTGCCGCAGGCGCCACCGCTGTGCTTACATCTGTTTGAACAGGTGCAGGAAGCTGCGGCTAACTTCCAGTTTTTCGCTGCGACCTTTGATCATGACCAGATGGCGGCCGCGGATGTCGCGCGTGACACCTTCGATGGCGTTCACATTGACCAGCGTGGCGCGGTGGATTTGCCAGAACAGGGCAGGGTCCAGCTCTTCCGCCAGATCGCGTACCGGCTTGCGGATCAGTGCTTCGTAGCGCTCGGTCTGGACGCAGGTGTATTTTTCATCGGAGCGGAAGAACAGAATTTCTTCCACCGGAATCATGCGCAGATCCTGACCGATGCTGGCCTGAATCCATTGCAGATGGGCGGGCTTGGGCGCCGCAATCTTCTCTGCCAGTTGCGACAGCATGGCCGTAACGCTGGCATTCACATCGGCTGCCGGCTTGGATAAGCGGGTTTTCAGGCGCTCCACGGTAATTTGCAGGCGCTCTGGCTCGGGTGGTTTCAGCACGTAGTCGACTGCACCGCGCTCGAAGGCTTCCACGGCATACGCGTCGTAGGCGGTCACAAACACGATATGACTCTTGGTGCCAATGGCGGTGGCCGCTTCCATGCCGGTCTTGCCCGGCATGCGAATGTCGAGGAAAGTAAAGTCGGGCTTGAGCTGGTCGACCAGTTCGATCGCTTCGTCACCATTTTTGGCTTCGCCGATAATGTCCAGTTCCGGCCAGACTTGCCCCAGTCGCATACGCAGCTGGTCGCGCATCAGGCGTTCGTCGTCGGCAATAATTGCAGTTGGCATGTGTTCAGACTCTGTGATGTTATTTAATTAACCGATTATTCAACGAATCGCTCTAATAATCAATCGTGGCATCGCTGCCGTTATTTAGATAGCTGATACGGGACTTCGATGGTGGCGATGACGCCACTCGGGCTGTTCGCTGCGATCAGTAGCTGTCCCTGATCGCCGTGCAACAGTTTCAGGCGCTCGCGGATAGTCATCAGGCCCAGTCCTGTGCCGTCGCTCGGCACGGCGCCGAAGCCGAGACCGTTGTCCGTCACGATGACGCGCAGCTTGTTGTGGGCCACGTCGGCGCGCACTTTCAGGGTGCCGCCCTCCGGTTTGGCTTCCAGGCCGTGCTTGATGGCGTTTTCCACCATTGATTGCAGCATCATCGGCGGGAAGGCGGCCGTACGTAGACCCTCTGGAATGTCGAAGTCCACCGTGAGGCGTTCTTCCATGCGCATTTTCAGGAGGTTCAAATAGGCCAGCACCATGTCGGCTTCGCGGCCGAGATTGGTAATCAGCGTGTTATCGCGCATTTGCGGCAAGACCGCGCGCAGGTATTTAATCAAGCTGCGCTGCATGGCCGAGGCGCGTGGCGGATCGGTTTCGATCAGATGTTCAACCGAGGCGAGCGTATTGAACAGGAAGTGTGGCTCCACCTGTGCCTGCATCATCTGCATCTTCGCTTCGCTCAGCTGGCGCTGCATGGATTCACGCTCGGCGGCAGCGTTGGCGTTGAGCGTCTCCGCCTCGGCGCGTTTTTTACCCCCCATCAGCGCCTTCATGCCGAACAGTGCCAGTACCAGCAGGGTGACAAAACTCTTGAACCAGGTCGAAGCCTGACGGTGGTAGCGCGTGACCTTCTGTTCGGCGGCATCGTCCACCGCTTCTTCAATGGCGTTCGACAGCTCTTCACCAATTTGCGGTGGCAGATCGATATGGACTTCTTCGCCTGGCAGGGTCGGCAGGGCGGGGACGGCTGGTGGCGACTTCTTGCCGGACTTGCTGGTCGGATCGGCTGGCTCCGCGGCCGGGGCAGCGGGCGCGGCCGGTGCTGCGTCTGCGGGTTCTGCCGGCTCGGCTGGCGGCGCAGTAGGCTTGCCGCCATTTTCGCCGGCGTCGGTTTTATCCCCATCTTTGTTGCGGATCTTGCCGCGCGGATTGAAGTGAATCCCGCTATCGTCAATCAGGATATTGGTGTCGCCGTTTTTCCGCTTGGGGTGCTTCTCATTGCGAACGATTACTTCCTCGTCGGAGCCGGAGGAAAACAACTCATCCTGCAGGATGGAGCCGGCGATCAGCATCAGTATCGCGAAGACGAGAAACTTCCACCACGATAATTGGGTAACCCAGATGGCGACGGTGTCGAAGAAACGGTGCAGCGAGATGGCGGCAGCCTTCAGGGTTTCCTGGGTTTTTGGTGTGGGCAGCATGTCAGCGAAACACTCCTGATTTCTATCGAGATGGTAATTGGTCAGATGTTACAACTGTAACCATGCTGGCCGATAGATGCCAAGTGATTGCGACAGTCTGCATAAAAGGAGTACTGGACGGTGAATGTGGCGAGCTAGAAATCAGGGCTTGCCGAAATCGCCCCCGATTGGTATAGTTCGCCCCCTCGCAAAACAAGGCACGCAGTGCTGAAGATAGTGAGACGTTTTTAGTACGAGGTACTAAAAACAAAAGGGGTTGACGAAACGGTTTAAACGCTTCATACTCTTTCTTCTCTGCTGACGAACAAAACGATTTGTCAAAAACGCAGAAGCAGTACCGAATAAGTTCTTTAAAAATTTACAGTCGATAAGTGTGGACGTTTGATGAAAGTGCACACGAAGCTAGTCTTCGTGAAACTTAAAAAATATCAAATGTTCACAAGAAGTAATGAAATAGGTCATTTCGCAAGAAATGAACTGTCAGTATTTTGAGTGAGCGACCCGCTAGCAATAGCGGTGACACGAAAGTGTCAAAGTAACAGAGATTAAACTGAAGAGTTTGATCCTGGCTCAGATTGAACGCTGGCGGCATGCCTTACACATGCAAGTCGAACGGCAGCACGGAGCTTGCTCTGGTGGCGAGTGGCGAACGGGTG
>JAIELO010000142.1 GCA_019752915.1 Burkholderiaceae bacterium | reverse complement strand
CTTGCTGTCTTGGGGACAACGTGGTCAAGCTGGTATCATGCGGGCTTCCGGGGGAAGGACTTTCCCCGCGCCACGCGCGCCCCCACCCACGCATCGCCAGGATGCCGCCGATGCGGTATCCCGGCTCACCCAATACGAGCAAACACATGAACAACTCGACTCAACCATTGCCGTCTTTTTTTAGCCGGATATCCATCGCGATCGGCGCGTTCTTCCGCGCCCTGTCCGACGCCGAATACGCTGCGCGCCTGACGCGCATCGACGACGCGCCGCAACCAACCGCCGCACCCGTCGCCGCGCCGGCGCCGGCTCCAGCACCTGCTCCAGCGCCTGCGCCGACGCCGCTGCGCGTCGCCACGCCGGATGCCGCCTTGCAGCTGCTTGGCCTGTTCCAGCGCGAAGCGCGCCTGATCGACTTCACGCAGGAAAACCTGAGCGCCTATTCCGACGCCGACATCGGCGCCGCCGCACACGTGGTGCACGAAGGCTGTAGCAAAGTGCTGCGCGAACACTTCACCATCGACGCCGTGCGCAGCGAAGCCGAAGGCAGCCGCGTGGTGCTGGAAGCAGGCTTCGACGCCAGTGCCGTGCGCCTGACCGGCAACGTGGTCGGCAGCGCGCCCTTCCGTGGCACGCTCAGCCACCGTGGCTGGCGCGCCAGCAATGTGCGTCTGCCGAAACTGGCCGAAGCCCATGACGCCGCCATTCTGGCGCCAGCCGAGGTGGAATTATGAGCAGTCTGAGCGAACCGCGTTACGCCATCGGCATCGACCTGGGCACCACCCACAGCGCCTTGTCCTACGTTGATCTGCAGGCGAGCGACGGTGAAAAAACCCGTCAGGCCGTGCTGCCGATCCCGCAAGTGACGGCACCGGGCACGGTCGAAGAACTGCCACTGCTGCCCTCCTTCCTATACCTGCCGCACGCCGACGAACTGGCGCCGGGCGACACCAGCCTGCCATGGGCCGCTTCCGCAGCGGAGCAGACCAGCGTGGCAGGTGAAATGGCGCGCAGCCGTGGCGCCACCACGCCGATCCGCCTGGTATCCAGCGCCAAGAGCTGGTTGTGCCACGCTGGCGTCGATCGTCGCGCCGCGATTCTGCCCAGCGATGCACCGGAAGAAGTGCAGCGCGTCTCGCCGCTGGAGGCGTCGACCCGCTACCTGTCGCATCTGCGTCAGGCATGGGAACAGGCTCACCCGGAAGCACCGTTCGGCCAACAGTCGGTCACCGTCACGATTCCCGCTTCCTTCGATCCGGGCGCGCGCGAGCTAACTGCCGATGCGGCCCGTGCTGCCGGCTACACCAATCTGACCCTGCTGGAAGAACCGCAGGCCGCGCTGTATAGCTGGATTCAGGGCAGCGAAGGCCGCTGGCGCAAGGAAGTCAAACCGGGCGACATTATTCTGGTGGTCGACGTCGGTGGCGGCACCAGCGACTTTTCGCTGATCGCCGTGCTGGAGCGCGATGGCGTACTGGAACCGCACCGCATCGCCGTGGGCGACCATATTCTGCTCGGCGGCGACAACATGGATCTGGCGCTGGCCCATCTGGTCGCGCGCAAGCTGGCCGCCAATGGCACCCAGCTCGATGCATGGCAGATGCGCGCATTGACCTACGGCTGCCGCAGTGCCAAGGAAAAGCTGCTGGCCGATGCCAGCGTAGAGAGCTATCCCATCGTCGTGCCGAGCCGTGGTTCGAAACTGATCGGCGGCTCGATCCGCACCGAACTCACGCGCGCCGAAGTCACCACCTTCATCCTTGACGGCTTCTTCCCGCAGGTTGACGCGACTGCGCGTCCGGCGGTGCGCACCCGCGCCGGTCTGACCCAGCTTGGTCTGCCTTACGCGCAGGATGCCGGCGTCACGCGCCATCTGGCGGCCTTCCTGGCACGCCAGCTGGGTGCCACCAGCGAGCTGCAAGGCTATGCCGGCAAGCAGCCGGCCGACGCCAGCTTCCTGCATCCGACCGCCGTACTGTTTAACGGCGGCGTGTTCAAGTCCGAACTGCTGGCCCAGCGCATCATGGCTACCATCAACGACTGGCTGTATATGGAAGGCGCCGAACCGGCACGCATGCTGGCCGGTGCCGACCTCGATCTGGCCGTGGCGCGTGGTGCGGCCTACTACAGTTATGTGCGACGCGGCAGCGGCGTACGGATTCGCGGTGGTACGGCGCGTTCCTACTACGTCGCGATCGAATCGTCGATGCCTGCCATTCCCGGCATGGAGCCGCCGATTCAGGCGCTGTGCGTGGCGCCGTTCGGCATGGAAGAAGGCAGCGAAGTCGAACTGCCGCATCAGGAATTCGGTCTGGTGGTCGGTGAACCAGTGCAGTTCCGCTTCTTCGGTTCTTCCGTACGCCGTCAGGACCAGATCGGTGATCTGCTCGATTTCTGGGGCGCCGACGAGCTGCTGGAAATGAACGAGATTCAGGCCACGCTGTCGCCAGAAGGCCGTCAGTCCGGTGATGTGGTGCAGGTACGCCTGCACGCCATGGCCACCGAATCGGGCACGCTGGAATTGCTGGCCGTAGCCAGCGATGGCCAGCGCTGGAAAGTCGAATTCGACGTCCGTGCAGGGAGCTCCGGCGCAGCATGAAGCAAGCCATCGTCAGCATCGATCTTGGCACCACCAATACGGTGCTGGCGTATGCCGCAGCAGATAGTAGCGAGATCCGCCTGTTCGACATCGAACAGCTGACCGCCCCCGGAGAAATCGGCAGCGCCACGCTGCTGCCCTCGCTGCGCTACCATCCGGCCGAAGGCGAACTGGCCGACGGCGCTCTGCAACTACCTTGGCGCAGCGAGGATGTCGCTGGTCTGCCGCAAGTCGTGCTGGGCAAGCTGGCGCGCCGGCTCGGTGCACAGGTGCCGGGCCGCCTGGTGGCCAGTGCCAAAAGCTGGCTATCGCATCCGCAAGTCGATCGCACCGCGCCCATCCTGCCATGGGGCGCCGACGCAGACGTCGCCAAGGTTTCGCCGGTAGCAGCCAGCGCCTCGTATCTGGCCTATCTGCGCAGCGCGTGGAACACGCGTTTTCCCGGGCTGCCGTTAGAACAGCAACACCTCATCCTCACCATTCCTGCCTCGTTTGACGAAGCCGCACGCGCCCTGACGCTGCAGGCGGCCAGACAGGCCGGTCTGCCGCAGCTGCGGCTACTGGAAGAACCGCAGGCGGCTTTCTACGACTGGCTGTATCGCCAGCGCGCCAGCCTCGCCAGTGATCTGGCCAGCACTCGTCTGGTGCTGGTGTGTGACGTTGGCGGTGGCACCACCGACTTCAGTCTGATGAAAGTCGCCCTGAACGATAGCCAGCCTGCGATCGAGCGCATCGGCGTGGGCAACCACCTGATACTGGGCGGCGACAATATGGATCTGGCGCTGGCCCATCTGGTCGAATCCCGGCTGCAGGGCGCTGACGGCACGCGTCTGTCAGCCAGCCGTCTGGCACAACTGGCCGAACGCTGTCGCGCCGCCAAAGAATTGCTGCTGGCCGCCGACGCACCGGAACACACCAGCGTCACCCTGCTGGGCAGCGGCTCGAAACTGATCGGCGCTAGCCGCTCGGCGCAACTGACCCGCGCCGAAGTCGCCGCCATGGTGGTCGACGGTTTCTTCCCCCGCAATCCGGAACGCGAACCGGCGCGGCGCGGACGCGCGGCACTCACCGAATTCGGTCTGCCGTATGCCAGCGATGCTGCCATTACGCGCCATCTGGCCGGCTTCCTGCGCCAGCACGCGGCGGCCGCACGTGCCGCACTGGGGCTGGATACCAGCGATACCAGTGTTCCGGTGCCCGACACCTTGCTGCTGAACGGTGGCGTATTCCACGCCGATGCACTGGCGACGCGCCTCACCGAAGTGCTGGGCCAGTGGCGCGGCGCACCCGTAACGGTACTCCACACCGACAATCCCGATGTGGCAGTCGCGCGCGGCGGCGTGGCCTATGCGCTCGGACAGGCTGGCCATGCGCCAGTCATCGGTGGCGGCTCGCCACGCAGCTACTACCTGCTACTCGACGCGGGCGCACGCCCCGACCAGCCGCGCCGCGCGGTCTGCCTGCTGCCACGCGGCAGTGCCGAGAACCGCGAACTGCTGCTGGCCGAACGCAGCTTCGCGCTGCGACTGGGGCGACCGGTACGCTTTCACCTTGCCTCCAGCAGCGGCGCGGAACACACCCCGCAAGCGGGCCAACTGGTCGATCTGGCGCCTGACGACTACGTCGAGCTGCCGCCGATTGCCACGGTGCTGCGCGACACCCGCAGTGACAAGCGCAAGGAAATCACCGTACAACTAGCGACCACCCTGAGCGAGGTCGGCACGCTGGAAGTGCATTGCGTCGCCACCGACAGCGCCCAGCGCTGGCTGCTAGAATTCCAGTTGCGAGCCGACTCCGGCAAGGTGGATGGCAGCGATACAAACGATGACACGAACAGCACAGGCAGCACAGGCAGCAATCACGACAGCGCTGCGCAGTTTGCGCTGCCGGCCGGTGTCGAACTGGCGCTCGAAAAGATCGACCGCATCTTTGGTACGCGCGCGCAGCAGGTCGAATTCAAGGAGGTGCGCCAGTTGCGCGCACAGCTGGAGACACTACTCGGTAGCCGTGCCAGCTGGCCTACGCCCCTGCTGCGTCACCTGTTCGACGCGCTGCTGGCACGCGCCAAAGGCCGGCGTCGCTCCGCCGACCACGAACGGGTCTGGCTCAATCTCAGTGGCTACTGCCTGCGTCCGGGCTTCGGCTATACGCTCGATGCGTGGCGTATCGAGCAGCTATGGGCCATGTATGACGGCGGCATCCAGCACCACAAAGATGCTCAGGCCTGCGCCGAATGGTGGACGCTGTGGCGCCGCGTCGCCGGTGGACTCGATGTTGCCATGCAGTTGCGCGTGCTCGATGATTTTGCCTTCAACGTGCAGGCCGACGAAGGCGAGCGGGGACGCCGTCCGGTCACACTGGTCAACGGCAGCGAAGAAGACATGCTGCGACTGGGCGCATCCCTGGAGCGCATTCCCGGCAACTACAAAGCAGAAATCGGTGCATGGATGATGGGCCGCCTGCAGGCCCTGCGGCGCAGCGGCGCCAAGCGTTCCGCCATTGGCAGCCGTTGCGCCACGCAGGAAGCGGCCAAGGCCGAAGCGGTGCTGGCGCGCTTCCTGTGGGGCATCAGCCGGGTCGGCGCACGTCAGCCTTTCCACGGCAGCGCGCACGACGTGGTGGAAACGGCCATCGTCACCGAATGGCTGGCGCAGATACTGGAGCTGGACTGGAAAAAGCTGGAAGCCGCTGCCTACGCGGCCGCGCATCTGGCACGCATGACGGGCGATCGCACCCGCGATATTGACGCGACCTTACGCGCCGAGATCCTGCGCCGCCTCTCCGGCATCGGCGCACCGGCCAGCTGGAGTGCCATGGTCCGAGAAGTGGTGCAGCTCGATCAGGCTGACGAACAGCGCTTGCTGGGTGACGCCCTGCCTCCCGGCCTAAAGCTGATCGCCTGAGCGGGGCGGCGCAAACGCCGCCTGCTGCGCCACAAAACCATCAAAAGCGTCGATCAGCGCCGCATAGCGTTGCGGCGCCTGTTCCAGCTGTTCGAGCGCGTACACGGTCGCTTCCAGCGTCGAGAGCTGGTCCGGCAGATGCGCCTTGCGGATCAGATAATGCGATGCGGGAGTTTGCCTGAGCGGCAACCGCGGCAGACCTTGCAGCGCCGGATTCAGGTACAGCATCTTGCGGCTTTTGCGCCACGTCCCATCCAGCACAATTAAACGCAAGCCTTGCGGGTGCCGTAGCCAGGCAGGATCGAGTGCTGCGGCACGCAGCATGCCGGGCGCCTGATCGGCCGGTGTGTCGGGATACAGCAGAATATTACGGCGTGGCCCTGCCAGCATGGCGTCCAACTGCGCCGGATCGAAACACTCCCCAACCGCCAGCTGGCTGCCCGCCAGACTCAGATGCAGCAACCGCGCGCTGCCCTTGGCCTGCTGTACTTCCAGTGGATGCTGCAGAATCAGCACTTCCACCTGCGCCACATGCGGCGCAATCCAGCCGCAGATACAGGCGCTCTGCGCGCGCAAACAGGCCGCACACAGCTTACGGGGAAGTTTGACTGCGGCGCTGGTACGTGCCGCAGCGTCGCCTGACAGGCTGGCAGATTGACTGATTGATCGACTTATATGGTGGCTCATAGGCCGCCATATTACTGCAGGCGCAGCTTCGCTGTCTGCGCCAGTGCTGGACGCTGCTGCGCCGTATCGAGTTTAAACACGCTCATCAACTCATGCAGCTTGCCCGATTGTTCCTGCAGCGATCCGGCGGCCGCTGCCGCTTCTTCGACCAGTGCCGCGTTCTGCTGCGTCACCTGATCCATCTGGGTGATCGCATCGTTGACCTGCGCGATGCCCTGACTCTGTTCTTCACTGGCGTTGCTAATCTGGCCCATGATTCTGGTGACCTGACCGATACTGTCGACAATTTCGTGCATGGTCTGACCAGCCTTGTCCACCAGTTCAGAGCCTAGCGTCACGCTGTGCACCGAAGCGTCGATGAGCACTTTGATATCCTTGGCCGCAGCGGCCGAGCGCTGCGCCAGCGTGCGTACTTCGGAAGCCACCACCGCAAAGCCGCGCCCCTGTTCACCGGCGCGCGCTGCTTCGACTGCCGCATTCAAAGCCAGAATATTGGTCTGGAACGCAATCCCGTCAATCACCGCAATAATGTCGACAATCTTGCTCGAAGCAGCGTTGATGTCGCCCATGGTACTCACCACTTCACCAACCACCGCACCACCGCGGCTGGCGATTGCCGATGCTGCATGCGCCAGCTGGTTGGCTTCGCGCGCATGATCCGCATTGATGCGCACGGTCGAGGTCAGTTGTTCCATCGACGAAGCGGTTTCCTCCAGTGCGCTGGCCTGCTGCTCGGTGCGCGATGACAGATCGAGATTGCCATGCGCAATTTCGCTCGACGCCGTGGCAATCAACTCGGTCCCGCCGCGCACCTGAGAAACGATATGTACCAGATTGCCATTCATGGTTTTCAGCGCGTGCATTAACTGACCCGCTTCATCCTGACTATGCACTTCGATAGCGCTGGTCAGGTCGCCCGACGACACGGTTTCCGCCACCCGCACAGCCTCATTGATCGGGCCTGTAATCGTGCGGGAAATCCACCATGCTGCCAGACCGCCCAGTACCATCGCTGCGACGCCGAGTGTAATCAGCAGAACCCGGCCACTGGTGTACTGCTGGCGGATTTCGGCAGCCGCTACATCGAGCAATTCGCTCTGTCGGTCGGCAAAGCGCTTGAGGGCGTCCAGATACACGGTGCGACTGCGCGTCATGTCAGTTTCGTAAAGGCGCTTGGCGCCTTCCAGATCCCCTGCCGCTTTAGCGCTAAAGACAGCTTTACGGATGTCGGTATAAGTTTTACGCGCCACCTGCAGCGTGTCGAAACGCGACTTCAATTCGGCATCCTGGATATTTTTGCCGATTTCGTCCTGAATCCGGGTCGCCACCGCCGAGGAGCTGGCCATCAGAGCTTCGATCGCCTTCTGGTCAGCCGGATCGCTGACCATCACGGCGCCCATGGTACGCGCCGCATTCACTTCGATCACCTTGCCCCATTCAGCGACCATGCGCTCGTCGCGTACCTTCACACTGATCATCTCGTCCGTCAACGCACTGGCGTGCCCAAGGCGCAGCAAGCCGACAATCGTCATCGCAATCAGGAGAAATAGTACCAGCGCAAAACCAATACCAAGGCGAGTGCCTATTTTGAAATTATTCATGAGTAGCCCCTAGAAATAATCCGCCTTACGATCCTAGCATTATTTCCTGGCAAATCCGAACAATTTCGCTATTCCGTACGCGAAACCCCTAGTACTGTTTCCAACTGCGTCAGCGTGGCGCTATCCTGTATCACTTCCTGTAACCAGCGATGCAATGGCATCTCTCCCCAGCAGGCAGCTTTTTCCGCCAGATAGGCCACCGGACTATGCGGCTCGCTAGTTCTGAAAAAGGCAGCCACCCGACGCAAGTCCGCCAGCGCCTGCTGGCGGTTCTGGATCGCCCCGTTCACCGCAGCGGGAAGATGACTAGCCAGCGCGGCGTCAGGCACCAGCATCACGCCATCAGCGCTGGCCAGTGCGCTGCCATGCAGCGTCAGCGTGCGCAAGACCTCGCGGGCGGCACTGAACCCGGGGGCCTCGCTTCCGAAGCGCGCCTCGGCCACCCGCTCCAGTTGCTGTAGCATCGTCGCGCAGTAATCGGCATCGGCCTGCAGCACCGTGCCGTGATGCTGCTGCCACTGCTGCAGCAAGGCCGGCGTACG
>JAIELO010000089.1 GCA_019752915.1 Burkholderiaceae bacterium | reverse complement strand
AGTCCGATCAGGTTAGCGCCATGTTCACCAGCATCGAGCAGACGCTGGGGAGCATCGATATTCTGGTGAATAACGCCGGGGTACTGCAATTATCGCCACTGGCACAGGCCAGCGATGAACTGTTCGCACGGAGCTTTGCCATCAATACGCAGGGTGTGTTCAATACGCTGCGTCTTGCGGCCACGCGCCTTAATGATGGCGGGCGCATCATCAATCTGTCGAGTAGTGTGCTGGCTTTGCGGCTACCCGGGTATGGCATCTACAGTGCCACCAAGGCTGCAGTGGAGGCGCTGACCGGTGTGTTCGCCAAGGAATTGCGTGGTCGCGGCATCACCGTTAATGCGGTGGCACCGGGGCCGGTGGCCAGTGAGCTATTCCTGAACGGTAAAACAGCCGAGGAAGTCCAGGCGTTTGCTCGTATGGCACCGCTGGAACGGCTGGGGCAGCCTGAAGATATCGCGGGAGTGGTGGCGTTTCTGGCCGGTGCGGATGGTGGGTGGATCAATGGCCAAGTGTTGCGCGCGAATGGCGGCTTAGCCTAAATCGCCGGTGTCCGGTATACAAAGCTAGTTGGCCTGCTTGTTTGGCGCCAGCGGATGTTTGTCTGTGCGCGTCGTCGTAGAAGCGCACCAAGCGTGCTCAGACTGGCACGCTGCGCTTGTGCAGGATCTTTTCGATCTTGTCTTTGAGGGTGGCGCTGGTGAAGGGCTTGACGATGTAACCGTCGGCGCCGGCTTGCGCAACGGAGAGAATGTTCTCCCGTTTGCCCTCGGCGGTAACGATCAGCACTGGCATATTGCGCATCTCACGCGTGGCACGCACGGTTTTCAGCAATTCCAGACCGTCCATTTCCGGCATGTTCAGGTCGGTGATGATGAAGTTGATCGGCGGAACCGAATCATTGTGATGCAAACGTGCCATCGCATCCCGTCCGTCGCCAGCTTCGGTGACCTTGGCATAGCCTAAGTCCTTGAGCAAGTTACCGATCACGGCGCGCATACCGGAAAAATCGTCAACGACCAGAAAATGTAAATCCGCAAGCATGCGCAACCTTCAAACGTGTGACCCGCAACGGGCAAATTCAGCGAGCCCGCATCTTATCACCAACGCCTGTCATCTGTACCCTTCGGGAGCGCATTGAAAGCCATTTAAGCCAGTACTGCCATGGACAAAGTATTCCGCTGAGTCTTCTAGAGTGATTCCAGTGTAGCCCGGGTTTGTGCTGCCTGATCCTGTAATGCCGTCAGGGCTGCACTATCCATCTTCTTCAGTTGCTGGTAGACCATGCCCAAGCGGTGGTTATTGCCCAGTGTCTCGCGGTTACGCGCAAAAAAATCCCAGTAGAGCGCGTTAAACGGGCAGGCCCGTTCACCGACCCGCAGTTTTTTCTGATAATGGCAGCCTTTACAGTAGTCGCTCATCCGGTCGATATAGGCGGCGCTCGAGACGTAGGGCTTGGTGGCCAGCAAACCTCCATCAGCAAACTGGCTCATGCCCAGCGTGTTGGGCAACTCCACCCACTCGAAGGCGTCGATATACACCCCCAGATACCAGTTGTGCAGCGCCGAAGGTGCTAACCCTGCCAGCAGGCTGAAGTTGCCGATCACCATCAGACGGTTGATGTGGTGACTGTGCGCATGTTCCAGCGACTGCCCGACGGCCGCCGCGACACAGCGCATGCGCGTTTCGCCACTCCAGAACCAGTGTGGCAAAGGGGCGCTATGGCCGAAGGTATTGAGTTGTTCGTAGCCGGGCATGCGGTGCCAGTAGACACCGCGCACATATTCGCGCCAGCCGAGAATCTGGCGGATAAAGCCTTCTGCCGAGGCGAGTGGCACGCTACCGGCGTGATAGGCCGCCTCGACGCGGCTGACCACCGTCTGCGGATCGAGCATCTTGCAGTTCATGGAAAATGACAGCAGCGAGTGGAACAAGCGCCAGGCCTTGCTACTCATGGCATCCTGAAACTGGCCGAAGTGGGGCAGGGCGGACGCGATGAAGTGTTCCAGCTGTTCCAGTGCTTCGCTGCGGTTCAAAGGCCAGCGGAACTCTGCTGCGTTCGGCGCGCCGAAGCTGGCGATGCCTGCCGCCTGAATGGTTTGCCAGAGCGCGCTGTGATCATGACAGGGGCGCTGGTCGGAAGGCTCCCATGGCAGGCCGGGCCAGCTTTCCCGGTTGTCCTGATCGAAGTTCCACTGCTCGCCTAGTGGTTTGCCGCTAGCCGTCATCAGCACGCCATGGCGGCTGCGCATCTGGCGGTAGAACGACTCCATCAGCCAGCGTGTCTTGCCCCCGAAATGGCGCGCGGCATCGTCGCGACCAGTGTAGAAGTGCTCGGTGTCGTCCATCTGGCTGGGGATCGCCAGTGCCGCTGCGTAGTTTTGCAACTGCTGATCCAGTCGCCACTCGTCGGGCGCCTGCCAGTGGAATGCGGCGGCCTGATAATGGGCGAGCAGGAAGTCCAGATTGGCTGGCAGCGACTGCCGATTGTCCGGGTCGTCGATACGCAGGTAATGCACGCGATGTCCGGCCGCTTGCAGTTGCTGCGCCAGGGCGCGCATGCCTGCGAAAATGGCGATGATTTTCTGCGCGTGGTGCAGCACATAATCCGTTTCCTGGCGCATTTCTATCAGCACGAACACTACCGCGTCAGAGCGCTCTGCGTACCAGCTGTGCTGGCAATTGAGCTGATCGCCGAGGATCAGTTTCAGCGTGGTTGCCATGCTCAGCCCAGCTGTGCAGGGTTGAGCTGCCAGACTGTGAAGCACAAGGCGCCGGCGAAGCTGACCCATGCAAGATACGGTACCAGTAGCAGCGCAGCAAGGCGTTCCTGCCGTCCAAAGGCGATCAGTGTGGCCAGAATCAGGGCCCACAGCGCCAGCAGGCAGATAAAGGCCAGCGCGCCCTGATGCCATGCAAAGAACAGCCAGCTCCACAGCGCATTCAGGGCCAGTTGTGCGCTGTACAGCCACAGTGCGCTACGCGCTGACGGAGTGGCTCGCCCGCTAATACGCCATGCCGCGATGGCCATCAGCAGATACAGCACACTCCAGACCGGGCCGAACAACCAGCCCGGCGGCGCCCATTCGGGACGTACAAGCGCGGCGTAAAAACTGGCCGCTGTGACGGATGCGCGCGCACCGAGTGCCGCACAGGCAAAGGTCAGGGGAAACCAGATGAACTGGAAGAGGCGGGAGCTGCGGTCGCTACTGTTGAACATGGGAGTGGCTAAGGTCAGAGTGGATCAGAATGCGGTGTCGGCGGTATTTCAGGGTGGCTAGCGTCGTAAACGGCTGTCGTGGTGAACTTAGCGCGTTGGCTGAACCCGGAAACGTCGACGCAACCAGCGCACCGGCGCGCCTACCAGTGGTAGTTTCTGGAATAATTCTTCGGCTGCATCCCAGTAGTCGCGATGCATCTGCACCAGTCCCTGTGGGTTGAAGTGCAGATGGCTACCGCCCTCGATCTGGTAGTCCTGTCCGCGCAGGCGGAAATGGAATACCCACGTCACAAAGGCCTTGCGTTCCTGTTCGATGCAATCGACGATCACGAAGCGCGGATGCTCGGTGGTCGCAAACATGTGCGCGAAGATGCCGGTAATCGCCGCTACCCCGGTCACGTCGTTAAACGGATCGCGAAACGTCGCGTCGCTGGCATAGTAGGCACCCGTCTGCCCCAGCGTTTCCGGTGTCAGGGTGGTGTACCAGTCGAGTAAGGGGGCGGAAAGCGTCATGTCGGTACCACCAGATGGGTCATCAGGGCGAAACGCAGGCGGTAGGGCAGCCAGCGTAAGAGTTTGATTATCAGGGTAAACCGGCGCGGGAAGTGGATTTCGAAAGCGCCGTCGCTCAGACCACCGCGGATGGCGCTGGCCGCCGCTTGCGGGGTTTGCAGTGCCGGCATGGCAAAGGTGTTCTTGGCAGTCAGCTCGGTTTGTACAAAGCCCGGATTGATCAGGTACACGCCCAGTCCGCGCGGGTGCAGATCGGCGTATAGCAGCTCCGCGAGATTGATCAGGGCCGCTTTGCTAGGGCCATACACGCTGGCGTTGGGCAGGCCGAGGTAGCCGGCGACGCTGGCAACGATGGCGATGCCGCCGCTACCGCGCGCCAGCATATCGGGCAATACCGTGGCCAGACCCGTGTAGACGCTGCCCAGATTGACGGCCAGCGTATGCGCCGCGCCTTCCGAGGTGACTTCCCAGCTACGTTCGGGATGGTAGTCGGCGGCGCAGAAAATAATCAGATCCACGCCACCGAATCGGGCGCAGATGTCGGCGTAGCGATCGCGCCAGCCATCCTTGTTCAGGATGTCGAATGGTGCCACCAGCGCTTGCGCTGCGTCACCGGCGACCGTTTCCAGACGGTCCGCGCGGCGCGCCGAGAGCGCGACCTGTGCACCGGCACTGAGCAAATCCTGCGCCAGTGCCGCGCCGATGCCGCTGGAGGCGCCGATGAGCCAGACGCGCTGGCGTGACCAGTCGTGGATGCGGGTGTTGAGGGAGGCCATGATGGGCGCCGCGCTCAGGACTTACGCATGTGGAATTGCACCACATCGGTACGGCCTTCATCGAAGGCGGCTTCGCAATAGGCGAAATACAGATGCCAGATGCGCAGGAAGGCATCATCGAAACCCTGCTCGACGATCTGCGGACGGGTGGCACGGCATTGCGCATCCCAGCGGCGCAGGGTTTCTGCATAATCGCGGCCAAAGGCGAGCCGGCCGATATTTTCCAGTCCGGCGCGCTCGGCTTCCTGCTCGAATCGCTCGACGCTGGGCAGCATCCCGCCCGGGAAGATGTACTGCTGAATGAAATCGGTGCTGCTACGGTAGCGGTCAAAGTGCTGCTCGGCGATGGTGATCGACTGCACCAGTGCCTGACCACCGGGACGCAGACGCGCCTCCAGGGTGCGGAAATACTCTGGCCAGAACTGCTCGCCGACGGCTTCAAACATTTCGATGGAGACTACCGCATCGTAGCTACCGCGCAGATCGCGGTAATCACACAGTTCGACTCTGGCGCGATCCTGTAGTCCCAGTGCCTGCAGACGCTGCTGGGCGATCGCCAGTTGTGATGGCGAAATAGTCACGCCGTGCACGTGGATACCCTGCAGTGCCGCCTGTTCGGCAAAGCCACCCCAGCCGCAGCCGACTTCCAGCACCGTATCGCCCGGACGCAGTTGCAGCGTATCGATGATGCGCTGGTATTTGCGACGCTGCGCCGCTTGCAATGGCTGATCGAAATTGCCGTCGAACAGGGCGCTGGAATAGGTCCAGCTCGGATCCAGCCAGAGCCGGTAGAACTCGTTGCCGATGTCGTAGTGGGCGTGGATATTGCGCTGACTACCCTTGCGGGTATTCGGGCGCAACCAGTGGCGCAGACGGTACCAGCAGCGCGCCAGCACGCCGCCGAACAGCACCTTGTCGAGCGCATCTTCATTGCGCAGCGCCAGACGCAGCAGCGGCGTCAGTTCCGGCGTGCTGATCCAGCCGGCCGCATAGGCTTCGGCAAAGCCGATATCGCCGGCCTGCAGCATGCGCTGGCAGGCGCGCCAGTCGTGAATTTCCAGCACGGCACCGATGCCGCGGTGCGCGTCGCCGTACAGCATGCTGGTGCCATCGGGGGTGATCAGCTCCAGATGGCCGTGGCGTAACTTACCCAGCAGGCCGAGAAACAGCCGTGCCGAGGTTGGAATGCCGGTGGCCGGGTTGGTCAGAATCTGGGTCATTGCGTGATCTCCTGATGCACGGTAGTCGATTGAAGCGGCGCCTTGGGCTGGCGGAAAAACGGCACGCGTTTGCACCAGAGGCGCAAGGCTTGCCAGTGGATACGGGCGACAATGCCCAGACCCAGTAAGGGGAAGCGCAGCAGCGCAGCGATTACGCTGCGGTCGGTAAGGGGCGCAACGCGCCCGCTGACGGCGGTGCGTAGCAGCAGACCCTGATTGTCGTAATGGTCGATACTGGTGCTATGGGCATCGGCACCTAGCCGGAAGCGGAAGCGGTAATGGCCTTCCACAGCGCAAAATGGCGAGACATGCATCTGCTTGCTGGCAATCACGCTGCGATGCTGGCCATCGGTGCCGCCCAGCGTCAGTAGATAGCGGTGTGTTTCGCCGAACGTGTTATTGACTTCGGCCAGCACGGCGCACAGCCGTCCATGACGATCGTGGCAATGCCAGAAACTGACGGGATTGAACACATAGCCGAACACGCGCGGAAAGGTTTGCAGCCAGATGTCACCATCGGCCGTGATGTTGTGGCTGGCCAGCAGCTGACGCATCCAGTCGAGCAGGCTGGAACCGTCACGCGGGCCATAGTCGCGCAGACGCAGCGATAGCGGGGCCCAGCGGTCGATGCCGAACCAGCGACTGGCGCTGCGGCAGCTTTCCAGTTGCGCCAGATTGAGCCGCACGTAAAACACCGGATACACAAAGCGGTTCACCGCAGGGCGCAGCCGGGCATGCATCACCTGACCTTGCAGCAGCTCGATACTGGTGTTCATGGCAGGGTGGTCCATGCCGGTGCTACGCCGAAGTCACGTACCACCCGCAGCGCCGACTTCAGGCCATCTTCGTGGAAGCCATAGCCAGTCCAGGCACCGGCATACCAGATGCCGTCTTTGCCCTGGATTTCATGGAGCCGGGTTTGCGCATCGATCGCGGCCTGATCCATGATCGGATGTTCGTATTCGAAGCGCGCCAGTGTACTGTCCGCATCGGGTGCTGTCGGCGGATTCAGGGTCACCATCACAGGCGTCTGGAACGGCAACTCCTGCAGCTGATTCAACCAGTAGCTGACACACACCGGACGCTCGCCATTCTGCGCTGGCGCCGACAGGTAGTTCCACGCCGACCAGACCTTGCGATGCTTCGGCATCAAGGCCAGATCCGTGTGCAGATAAGCCACATTTGGCTGGTAGCGCACGCCTTCCAGCAAGGCTGGTGCCGCAATACTGTTATCGAGCAGCGCTAGCGTGGTCGGCGCGTGGGTGGCAAACACCACGGCGTCGAATTGCTCACTGCCAGCGGCAGTAGTGACGCGCAGTCCGGCACCGTGACGGCCGACATGCAGCACCGGCGTATTGATGCGGCAATCGGGCAGCGTCGCGGCGATCTTGCGGACGTAATTGCGTGAGCCACCTTTCACGGTGCGCCACTGTGGCCGGTTGTTCACCTGCAGCAGGGCGTGATTCAGGCAGAAGCGCAGGAAAGTAGTGGCCGGGAACTGCAGAATGTCGCTCGGCGAACTGGACCAGATTGCGGCTGCCATCGGCAATAGATAGGCATCGCGGAAGGTGCTGCCATACGCCTGCTGCTGCAATAGCTGGCCCAGCGTCATCGGCTGCTGCTCGGCCTGCGCCAGGAAACGCGTCGCGTTGCCATTGAAGTGCAGGATGTCGCGCACCATGCGCAGGAACGAGGGCTTGAACAGATTGGCGCGCTGGGCAAACACGGTATCCAGATTGGTGCCGGCCCATTCGAGGCCACCGGGGCCCATCGAAACGCCGAACGACATATCGGTGGCCGTGCTGGCGACGTCGAGTTCCTTGAACAGCGCGATCAGATTCGGGTAGGTCAGCTCGTTGTAGACCAGAAAACCGGTATCGACACCGTGGGTCACGCCATCGAGCGTGACGTCGACGGTGTTGCTGTGGCCGCCGAGATAGTTGCCGGCCTCGTACAGCACCACATTGTGCTGGCGATTCAGGAAGTAGGCACTGGCGAGGCCGCTAATTCCGGCGCCGATGACGGCAATACGTTGTGGTGTCGAAGTCATAGTCTGTCGAGATGGTGTAGGCCGTTAATCTACCGGCGTGCTAATATTACTACTAGCCCAACCAAAATGCTACTGATTAGTAGCTAAATTTTACCAATGAGTATCTTCAATAAATTAAGCTTTAAAAATCAAGCGTTTAAGCTGCGCGAGCACGCGATACTCGATGCCACCACGACGGTGCTGTCGAGTAAAGGCTACGACCTGATGACGATGGATGATGTTGCCGGGGCGGTGGGCATCTCCAAACCCAGCCTGTATAAACACTTCAAATCGAAGGAAGAGCTGGTCGGTGAGGCGCTGATCCGTCTGCTCGATGGGGCGCTGGAATTCATCGCCGGGCTCGATTCGGGGCTGAATCCTGTGCAAAAGCTTGAAGCGTTGCTGGAGTGGGCCTTGCGGGTGCGGCTGGACGGTGGGCTGCCGTTCCTGCCGTCGACCAGTAGCCATGTGCGCGATATGCTGATGCGCAACATTAAGTACATGATGAAGGTGCTCAAGCTGAACCGTCAGCTGGAAGCCTGCGTCAAGCAGGGGCAGGAGCAGGGCTTGCTCAATGCCGATTTGCCGACCGATGTGATTCTGTACAGCTACTACGCGCGCACCTGCGATCCGGCCGT
>JAIELO010000125.1 GCA_019752915.1 Burkholderiaceae bacterium | reverse complement strand
CACGGTCGATGGTGGAGTTGGCGCCGATATCGACGTCGTCACCGATGACCACCCGCCCGGTTTGCGGAATCTTGATGTAGACACCAGCTTCGTTGGCGAAACCGAAACCGTCCGTGCCGATCACCGCACCGGAGTGGATGATGCCGCGCTGTCCGAGCACGCAGCGGGCGTGGAAGGTTACGTTGGCAAACAGGTGGCTGTCCGCGCCAATCACGGCCTCACGGCCGATATAGCAGCCCGCGTCGATCACCGCGCCAGCGCCGATCTGCGCGCCGCTTTCAATCACCACGCGCGCGCCGATGTGGGCGCTGGCATCGACCTGCGCATCGTCGGCCACCACCGCGGTCGGATGCACGCCTGCGGCCGGCACCAGTGCCGTCAGTGCTTCGAAATACTGCGCCGCGCGGGCGAAGTACACATACGGATTGTTGGTGACGATCAGCGCGCCGGTGTAACCGGCGGCGATAAATGCCTCGTCGGCAGCAGACACGATGAGTGCCGCCGCCTGGCTTTGCAGCGCCTGTGCGCGCAATTTGCTGTTACTGAGGAAGCTGATGTGCGAAGCGCCGGCGTCGGCCAATGGTGCGATGCCGGTCACCTCGAGGTTTGCATCGCCCATCAACTGACCGCCGAGGCGTTCGACCAATTGCCCTAGTCGAGTGCCCATCGGGAGGTCCAATCTGTTGAATTATTTGTCTTTGTCGAGTGCTGCCAGCACTTTGTCGGTGATATCGATGCGCGGGCTGGCCCAGACGGCTTCCTGCAGCACGATATCAAAGCCTTCCACCGAGGCCATCTGCTTGATGATCTTGGTGGCTTTTTCCGAGATCGCCTGGCGTTCTTCGCTGGTGCGCTGGCTCAGGTCTTCACGGAACTCGCGCTGGCGGCGCTGGTATTCCTTATCCAGCTCGAACATGTCGCGCTGGCGTTTTACGCGATCCGTCTCGGCCAGTGTCGGCAGATCCTTTTCCAGCTTTTCGGAGGCGGTTTTCAGTCGCAAGCCCATATCCTGCATGGCTTTTTCGCGGCTCTTGAATTCTTCCTGCAGCTTCTCGCCGGCCAGCTTGGCCAGCTTCGATTCGTTGTAGATGCGTTCGGGGCTGAGCCATGCAATGCGCGACAGCGAGGTCTGGGCCTGCACCGGCGCCCAGGCGCACCAGCCCAGTGCCAGTACGGCCAGAGATTTGGTCAGGTTAGCGGACAGAGTCTTCAACTTATTTCTCCGAAGTAAATTCACACACCAGCAGGTCAGCTTAGAAACCGCTGCCCATCTGGAACTGGAAGCGTTCCAGACGATCACCTGGTTTGATGTTCAATGGCTTAGCATAACTCAACTTGAGCGGCCCCACCGGCGAAATCCAGCTAATCCCCAGACCGGTCGAGTAGCGCAGCTCGGAAAGGCGCATTTTCTGACCTTCCTGATACACCTGGCCAGCGTCGAAGAAACCGAACCAGCGCAGGCTGCGATCCTGGCCCGAACCGGGGAATGGCAGTTGCAGTTCGGCGTTACCGATCAGACGCGACGCGCCACCGAGCGCATCGAAGTAGTAAGGATCGACCGCGCCCAGCGAGGAACTCAGGTAACCGCGCACCGAACCGATACCACCGCCGTAGAAGTTCTTGAAGACCGGGTATTTGCTGTTACGCAGACCATGGCCGTAATCGATTTCGCCTTTCAGTGCCAGCGTCACTTTCGAGAACAGTGGCTTGTACCACTGCTGCTCGTAGACGGCGCGGAAGTACTGCTGCTGGCCGACCACGTCGACTTCCAGATTGGCGCGCTGGTAGCGACCCACAGTAGGCGTCAGCGCCGAGTCACGGCTATCGCGGGCCCAGGCGGCCGTCAGTGGCACGGCATGGGTCTGGGCGGTGCCGATACCGTCGGCGTTACCGGTGATGCTGGTCACGTACTCGCGGAAGCGGGTTGGCGAGGTCGAATCGGTGGTGATGCGCGAGCGCTCCAGACCGATACCGAAGAACACCGTATCGACTTCCGAGAACGGCACACCGTAGCTGATACGGCCACCCTGTTGACGGATGGTGTAACTACCGATATTCAGCGCCGGTGGTTGTTGGGTGCGCAGATAGATTTCGTAGGAGCGCGACACGCCATCATCCGTGAAGTACGGGTCGGTCTGCGAGAACGACACGGTACGGCTGTATTTCGAGGTATTCAGTTCCACCCCGACGGTGGTACCCGAGCCGGCAAAGTTAGCCTGCTGGACCGCTGCCTGGAAGGAGAATTTTTCCGATTGCGAGAACGCGCCACCGATCTGGAAGTTACCGGTCGGTTTTTCCACCACGGTGAGATTCACATCCACCTGATCGGACGTGCCCTGTGCTTCCGGCGTGTCCACCGTCACGTCTTTGAAGTAGCCCAGACGGTCGACGCGGTCGCGCGACAGCTTGATCTTGTTGGCGTCGTACCACGACGATTCAAACTGGCGGAACTCGCGGCGGATTACCTCGTCGCGGGTGGTAGTATTGCCGGCGATATTCATGTGCCGCACATAGGCGCGCTTGCCCGGATCGATGAAGAAGGTGAACGCTACTTCGCGCTTGTCGCGGTTGATATCCGGATTGGCGTTGACGTTGGCAAAGGCATAGCCGAAGGTACCCAGCCGGTCCGAGATCAGCTTGTTGGTGGCGGTCAGACGTGCGCCCGAATAGGTTTCGCCTTTACGCAGCAGCACCAGTGAACGCAGTTCTTCTTCGCGGCCGAAGGTCTCGCCTTCGAACTTGATACCCGAAACGGTGTACTTCTCACCCTCGGAGATATTGATGGTGATGTAGATGTCTTTTTTGTCCGGCGTAATCGATACCTGGGTCGAATCGATCTGCATCTCGATGTAGCCGCGATCCAGATAGTAGGACTTGAGCGACTCGATATCGCCGGTCAGCTTGGTCTTGGAGTACTGATCGGACTTGGTGTACCAGCTGAACCAGCCGCCGGTATTGAGTGCCAGCTGCTCTTTCAGTTCTTTGTCGCCAAACACCTTGTTACCGACGATGTTGATCTGCTTGATCTTGGCGATTTCGCCTTCGTCGACAGCGAAAGTAATGTTGACGCGGTTACGTTCGATCGGCGTCACGGTGGTGACGATTTTTACGCCATACAGACCGTGCGACAGATACTGGCGCTTCAGTTCCTGCTCGGCGCGATCGACCGAGGCCTTATCGAAAATCTTGGTCTCGCCAACGCCGATATCTTTCAGCGCCTTGACCAGCGTTTCTTTTTCAAATTCCTTGGTGCCGGTGAATTCCACCTTGGAGATGGCCGGCCGTTCTTCTACCAGCACGACCAGCACTTCGCCGTCGCGCTCCAGTTTCACGTCCTTGAAGAAGGAGGTGGCATACAGGGCCTTGATCGCCGCAATGCCTTTGTCGTCGTTGAAGGTTTCGCCTACCCGCACTGGCAGATAGCTGAACACCGTACCGGCTTCCGTACGCTGGATGCCTTCGACGCGGATGTCCTTTACGACGAAGGGCTCGATGGCCATGGCACTGCCGGCGCACAGCGCCAGAACTGCAGCGCCGATCAGGCTACGGCGAAACGGGGATGAAGTAATACGGTCAGAATATAATTTCATTGGGGTTATTCAATGGCTAAATCAACGAACTACTCATATACAAAGCGAGCCTGCTACAGCAACCGCACAATGTCGTTAAACACCGCCAGCAGCATCAGAGTCAGCAACAGGCCTATGCCGAAACGCTGCGCAATCGCACCAAAACGTTCTGGCACAGGGCGCCCAGTTAAAACTTCCAGCGAATAATACAGCAAATGCCCCCCATCTAGAACGGGAATCGGTAGCAAATTCATCACGCCCAAACTGATGCTGATGAAGGCGATGAAGCTCAGATAGCTGGAGATCCCCATGCGCGCTGTCTGTCCGGCGTAGTCGGCGATCGTCAGCGGCCCCGTAACATTTTTCAGAGAGGCCTCGCCGGTGATCATTTTCCCGACCATTTTGACTGATAGTAGCGACGTATCCCAGACCCGCTGCAGCGCTTTGACCAGTGCCACCGGTGGCGAAGAGACCACCTTGATCATATCCGGCGCCAGCGCGATGTAGGCGCTGATCTTACCGACTGTTACAGTTCCCTTACCGGAGTCCGGATTAGCGTCCTGATTGGCGCCCTTGGCTGCAGCTTTGCCCGCCGCCAGCACTTCGGCTTGCGGCACCATCGCCAGCGTCAGCTCCTGACCGGCACGGCGCAGTTGCACCTGCACGCTGCGCCCCGGTGCCGCACGGATTATGTCGATAAAGGCCAGACCATCGGCCACCGGCACGCCATCCACGGCCAGTAACAGATCGTCGACCTGCAGGCCGGCACGCGCGGCCGGACCACCGGCGATCACCTGCTGCACCACCGGTAGCGGCCGTGCCACACCCAGACCAAGATCGCCCAGCACATCACCATCCAGGTCCAGACCGGCCAGCATGGCAGCCGGCAGCACGAAGTTGTAATGGCCCTGCCCTGCACGTTCGACCGCCAGACGCGCATCGGTCTTGTTGATCGCCGCCTGCACCAGAGCCCAGCGCAGTTCCGACCAGGCCGTCACCGGCTGATCATTGACCGCACTCACCATGTCGCCCGAGCGCAGCCCGGCGACGGCGGCGGCCGATGGCGCCAACTGTGCGCCAACGGTCGGCAGCACACTAACTTTGCTGGCCGGTTCCTGCACGCCCACCATGAACAGGCCGGCGAACAGTACGATCGCAATCAGGAAGTTAGCCAGCGGGCCGGCAGCCACGATGGCGATCCGTTTCCAGACGTTCTGACGGGTAAATTCGCGCTGCAGATCCGCTTCGGACAGCGTCGCCAGATCGGTATCGCGGGCGTCCAGCATCTTCACGTAGCCACCCAGTGGCAGCACCGACACCGCCCATTCCGTCTGGTCAGGACCGAAGCGGCGCGACCAGACCACCTTACCCATGCCGATCGAAAAGCGCAGCACTTTGACGCCGCACCAGCGCGCCACCAGATAGTGGCCCAGTTCGTGGATGGTAATCAGCGAACCGAGACAGATGATGAACGCTACAACCGTGTGCAGGAAGTTCATTTTGCCAGTCCGGCGATGTACTGCTGCGCGCTAGCGCGGGCCAGACCGTCCTGCTCCATCAGCGCTTCGATGCTATCGGCGGCGCCATTGGGCAGACTGGCCATCACGTGGGCGATCACCCGGTCAATCTGGCGGAAGCCGATGCGCAGGTCAAGGAAGGCCTGCACCGCGATCTCGTTGGCTGCATTCAGCAGCGCCGGCGCCGTACCACCGGCCTTGAGCGCCTCGAAGGCCAGTGCCAGACAGGGGAAACGCTGGAAATCCGGACGCTGGAACTGCAGGCCGGCCATCTGGGTCAGATCCAGTTGCGCCACGCCCGAGCCAATCCGCTCCGGATAGGCCAGTGCGTGCGCAATCGGGGTACGCATATCCGGGTTACCTAGTTGCGCCAGCACCGAACCGTCCACATACGACACCATCGAATGGATCACCGACTGCGGGTGGATCACCACTTCAATCTGTTCAGCCGGCGCACCAAACAGCCAGTGCGCCTCGATCACCTCGAGGCCCTTGTTCATCATGGTGGCCGAGTCGACCGAAATCTTGCGCCCCATCGACCAGTTAGGGTGTTTGCAGGCCTGCTCCGGCGTGACGGCATCCAGCGTCGCCACGTCGCGGGTCAGGAACGGCCCGCCCGAGGCGGTCAGCACAATCTTCGCCACCCCGCTATGCGCCGGCACCCGCGTATAGTCGGAGGGCAGGCACTGGAAAATGGCATTGTGTTCGCTATCGATCGGCAGCAGTACCGCACCGGCGGCACGCGCCGCATCGATGAACAGCTGCCCCGAGATCACCAGTGCTTCCTTGTTCGCCAGCAGCACCTTCTTGCCGGCGTGTGCTGCTGCCAGCGTCGGCGCCAGACCGGCCGCACCAACGATGGCCGCCATCACGCTATCGACTTCGGGGGCACTGGCAATGCTGCACAGAGCCGCTTCGCCGTATTCGACTTCGGTGTTCAGGCCGGCCTGACGCAGCAAGGCGCTCAGGCGGCTGGCTGCTTCGGCCGTGCCAACCACGGCGCGCGCCGGACGGAAAGCGCGACACTGGGCGGCCAGTTCTTCGACACGGCTATGTGCCGACAGGGCATAGACGCTGTAGCGCTCCGGATGACGGGCGAGCACGTCCAGCGTGGACACGCCGATCGAACCGGTGGCGCCAAGGATGGTGATGCGTTGCATAGGAATTCTCTCAGAGCCAGGAGGCGATCAGTGCCGCCAGCGGCAGAACCGGGATCAGGGCGTCAATACGGTCCAGCACCCCGCCATGGCCGGGCAGCAGATTGCTGCTGTCCTTGAAGCCGGCGCGGCGTTTGAGCTGGGATTCGAACAGGTCGCCAACAATCGACGCGGCGACGATTAGCAGCAGGAGCAGCATGGCCAGTGGCCAGCCGAAACGGGCCTGCAGTTTCACGGCAAAGGTATCGGCCAGCCAGGGCTGGCTGGCCGCCAGCACGATGCTCAGACTGGCCAGTAGCAGCACGATCAAGCCACCACCGATGGCGCCCTCCCAGGACTTGCCGGGCGAAATAGACGGTGCCAGTTTGCGCTTGCCGAAGGCTTTACCGGCAAAATAGGCACCGATATCGGCCAGCCACACCAGCACCAGTACCGACAGCAGGAACAGCGGCGACCATTGATACAGACCGAGGATGGCAAAGAAGCAGGCAAAGATGGCAAAGCTGAAGGTGCAGGCCATTGCCCAGTTACCGGCGCCCTGCAGCGGCGGCAGGCCCAGCCCCAGCGATGGCACATAACGGATCAGCCACAGCAGGCAGGCCACACCATACAGGGAACTCACGGCGCCCGGCTTGGCCAGCACCATCAGCAGCACGAACAGCGCGGCACCGGCCACCCCGGCCAGCTTGGCGCGCAACGCCGAGACACCGAACAGACGCGCCGCTTCCCACAGGGCAGCACCGACAAACAGCGTCACGACGGCCGCCACGGCGGGGAAATAACGGGAAAACAGTACCGGCAGCAGCAGCGCCAGCAGCGCCAGCGCCGTGATAATTCGGGTTTTCAGCATCAGCTAGTCTTCTCTGCCAGTTGCGCACCGGTGCGGCCAAAGCGGCGTTCGCGATGCTGATAGGAGGCAATTGCCTCATCCAGACTGGCGGCCGAAAAATCGGGCCAGTAGGTATCGGTGAAGAACAACTCGGTATAGGCGAGTTGCCACATCAGGAAATTGGAAATGCGCTGTTCACCGCCGGTGCGGATGAACAGATCCGGCTCGGGCGCATACGCCATCGCCAGGTGCGGGGCCAGCTGTTCTTCGCTGAAGTCGCTCGCGCCGGGATGGGCGGCGACCATCTTGCCAACCGCCTGCATGATATCCCAGCGGCCGCCATAGTTGGCGCACACCGTGACGGTCATACGGGTATTGTTGGCGGTCTTGCGCTCGGCAGCGGCGATCATGCCCTGCAGCTTGTCGTCGAAGCGGGTCAGGTCACCGACCACCTTCAGGCGGATGTTGTTAGCGTGCAGTTTGGAAACTTCGCGATCGAGGGCCGTGACGAACAGGCGCATCAGCAGCGACACTTCCTCTTCCGGACGGCGCCAGTTTTCCGAGCTGAAGGCAAACAGGGTCAGGTATTCCACGCCACTGCGGGCGCAGGACTCGACCACGGTGCGGACGGCATCCACGCCTTTGACGTGACCGGCAACGCGGGGCAGGAAGCGCTTGGTAGCCCAGCGGCCATTGCCATCCATGATGATGGCGATATGACGCGGCACGGCCGGTGCGTCCGGAACCTCAGTAGTCGAACTGGTATATTTCATGAAAACTTCGGTACCAAATTGGAAAGTATTGCAGGTGTAGCCAAAAAAAACAAGACGCCAGCAGTGCGTATTCCGTCCGGTGTCGACACCGGATGGCTCACCCTGCTGGCGCCCTCCTGAACGGTTAAACCGTCAGAACTTCTTTCTCTTTCTCGACCACCATCTTATCGATGTCGGCGATAAACTTATCGGTCAGTTTCTGCACTTCATCGGAGGCGCGACGCTCGTCGTCTTCCGAGATGTCCTTATCCTTGACCAGCTTTTTCAGCGATTCATTGGCATCACGACGGATATTGCGCACGGCAATTTTCGCGTCTTCCGCTTCGCTCTTGACCAGTTTCACCATTTCTTTACGGCGCTCTTCGGTCAGCGGCGGGGTCGGCACACGGATCTGATCACCCTGCGAGGACGGGTTCAAACCCAGATCGGCGTCACGAATAGCTTTCTCGATGGCAGCTGCCATCTTCTTTTCAAACGGTTGCACGCCGATGGTGCGGGCATCAACCAGCGTCAGGTTGGCCACCTGATTGATCGGGGTCGGATTACCGTAGTAATCGACTTGTACGTGATCCAGAATGCCGGTGTGGGCACGGCCGGTACGCACCTTGGCCAGATCGGCACGCAGGGTTTCCAGCGATTTGACCATGCGCTCTTGCGCATACTTTTTAACGTCAGCTACGGACATTGCTGCTCTCCTGTATTCGGTATTAAGGGAATTCGACTTGCGGGATACTTTAAACG
>JAIELO010000071.1 GCA_019752915.1 Burkholderiaceae bacterium | reverse complement strand
CCAACGTCAAAGCCAACAACACTACCTACCGGATTTTCTCGGTGCAGACTAGCAACCAGACGGTGCAGGTCGCGCAGGATATGGCGGTGCGTCAGCGCATGGCCGGTACGCTGGCCTTGCGCACGGTGGGCCCGATTGCCGTGATGGCACCGGTGCTGATGCTGGTGGTGTGGTGGGTGGTGAGTGGTTCGCTGGCCTCGGTGTCGCGCGTCAAGCGGCAGGTGGCGGCACGGCAGGCCGACGATCTGTCGCCCGTATCGGAAGACGACTTGCCGGAAGAAGTGCTGCCGCTGGTGCAGGAATTGAATCTGCTGTTTGGCCGGGTACGTACCGCGTTCGAGGCGCAGCAGCATTTTGTGGCCGATGCGGCGCACGAGTTGCGCACCCCGCTTGCAGCGTTGAAATTGCAGGTGCTCAGTCTGGAACGCGCGCAGGATGAAATGGCGCGCGGGGTGGCGGTGGGGCGCGTGACGGCCGGCATCGAACGCGCTACCCGGCTGGTGGAGCAGTTGCTGGTACTGGCCCGACAGGAAGGCGGCCAGCAGGAGTTGCGTCTGGAACCTGTGAATCTGAGCGAACTGGTGCGCCGTACGCTCGGCGATATGGCGGCGCTGGCGCAGGCGCGCCAGATCGATCTGGGCTTGCACTATGCTGACGAGGTGATGGTGTCGGGGCAGAGCGATGCACTAATCATTTTGCTGCGCAATCTGGTGGATAACGCCATCAAATACACGCCGTCGGGCGGCACGGTCGACATCGATCTGCGTCGTGTGCCCGGCAAGGGGGCTGCGGCAGGGCGCATTCTGCTGAGTGTGGAAGATTCCGGTCCCGGCATTCCGCCGGAAGAACGCGAGCGGGTATTCAGCCGCTTCTACCGGGTGCCCGGTAGTCCGGCCGGTGGCAGCGGGCTGGGGCTGGCGATTATCCGTTCAATTGCTGAGAGGCATCATGCCATCCTCAGTCTGGATAGCTCGCAACGCCTCGGTGGCTTGCAGATCAAGGTCGATTTTCCTGACACCGTGAAGGCTACTCCGGTCTAAAATGCCCTTTTTATCCGGCGCTGGAGTAGTACATGAAGAAAATCGGCTTTTCGGGCACCTTCGATCCGATCACCAACGGCCATATGTGGGTGATCAACGAAGCCCGTTCGCTGGCGGACGAGGTGGTGGTTTTTCTGTCGGAAAACCCCGCTAAAAAGCCCCGTTTCAGCGCCGAGGAGCGCAAGAGCATCATTGCCCTCAGCTGTGCCGAGCAGGGCTGGGACAATGTGCAGGTGGTGATCGTCAAGGGCGATTACACGGCGCGCGCTGCCAAGAAGCAGGGCGTGCATTGCCTGATCCGTGGTATCCGCACCACGGCCGACTTCGATTATGAAAATCTGATCCAGCAAACCAACGTCGACGTGCTGCAAGGCGCCAAGACGATTTTCGTCATGCCGCCGCGCGATCTCGGTTCCGTCAGTTCCAGCTTCGTCAAGGCGCTGGAAGGGCCGATCGGCTGGAACTGGATCATGAAGAAATTCGTGCCCGGTCCGGCCTACCACGCGTGGGTGCTGAGCTGGCTGCGCCGCGAGTGGGAAACCCTGTGGGATTACGCCCAGATCGACGCCACCGCGATTGCCCACGCCGATGACTGGTTTGTCCGGCTGACCGGCGCCACCATGTATGGCGGGCCGCAGCGTCATTATCACAACCTCGATCATCTGGTGCATGGCCTGTGCGAAATCCGCGTCTGGGCGGCCAATACCCGGCCCGAGCCGGCCGATGTCGACATCGTCAAGCAGGCGCTGTGGTTCCATGATGCCGAGCATGGCCGTGGTGGCGAGGCGGCCGGCATCAGCAATGAAGAAGCCAGCGCGCGGCTGTGGCTAGACTGCCATCTGGGACAGGAACGCGAAGATGCCGCAGCGCTGATCCGCGCCACCGACCATTTCCAGGAGGCGCAGATCGAGCATCGCCTGAAAGACGTGCTGCTCAGCGTGGATCTGGCCATTCTCGGGCAGGATGAGGAAGTCTATGGCAATTATGCGCGTGCCATCCGGCAGGAATACATCGATATACCGGATGTGAAATACCGTCAGGAACGCCATGCGGCGCTGGCCCATCTGTGTCGCAAGGCGGAAGCCGGCCAGCTGTTCGGTAACGTCTATTTTGCCGAGCAGTACAACGAGCGCGCCATCGAGAATATGCAGCGCGAGATGGCGCAACTGGCCAGTCACTAGTTCGATACTTGCAGGGGGCGCCGGGTGTGGCGCTGCGTCGCAGCCTTGTGTGTATAAAATAATTCAATGTTGTTATAATGTGAAGATTATATGTTGGCAATGAGCGTTGAGATACGTTCGTGCGCTGCCTATTGTCTTTCTATATAACCGCCCCTATGCCAGATAACACCGATGCGCAGACCGTTGCTGCGCGCAGCAGCAGCAGCAGCAGCGTCACCGCAGCAATTCTCGCGCCTATTTCCCCTTCGCAAATTTACTGGATCGGTCTACTGACAGCCTATGCTTTGCTAGCGTTGGCGATCATGTGGTGGCGCTGGGGCGGCACGGTAGAAGACTCGCTGCGCTACTTTGAGACAGCGCTTTATTTGCGTGGCGAGTTGCCGCTGCAGGCGTTGACGGCCCCATTCCCGTATCGACTGCTGGTGCCGGCGCTGGCTGCTTTGCTGCCCGGTGAAGTGCGTCAAAATTTTGCTTTGTTGAACTGGCTGTTTATGAGCGGCGCTGCGATTGCGATGGCGCTGACGGCAGCGCGGCTCGGTTTTCGGCGTAAGAGTATCGTGTGTGCCGGCCTGCTCGTGCTGGTGTCCGTCCCGACCTTCTGGTACGCGCCGTATCTGCTGGTTGATCCCGGTTCTATCTGCGCCCGTGCGGTGTTCGTGTTCGGCGTGGTGGCAGGACTGCCATGGCTGGCAGCGCTGGCGGGCTTGATCGGGGTTGCGATTCGTGAAGAAAATATTGTCCTGCTGTGCTGGCTGGCGGGGTGGTGGTTGCTGACGCGCCGCCAAGCCCTGCCGTTGGCGTTGCTGGCGCTGGCTGGCGCGGTCGCGTGGATGCTGGCGGTGCGCTGGTATGTCATTGTCGGATTGCCCAGCTACACGTGGGTGCCCAGCATGTGGATGGTGGGACATGCACTGACGGACTGGCGGTCCTTGCTTTCGCTGGCCTTGGCCGCCTGTCTGTTGCTGCCCTTAGCCATCGCAGGCTGGAAACGCGCACCGCAGGGCAGTACCCCGCTCAAGAGTCTGTTGTTATTGATGGCATTGCCACCGCTGTATGCCGCCTTGTGCGTACGGGTCGACGGCCGCGCGATCTGGGGACTGTATCCCTTCCTGATTCCGCTGGCCCTGTCCAGTCGCTGGCTGCAACGGCTGCTGGCGGAGCCTGACCGTGAGGCGATGCGATGAGTGCAGAGGCCAAGTCAGGGTTCTGGCTATTGCCGCTACTGCAGGGCATGCGTCCGCGTCAGTGGTTAAAGAATCTGCTGGTCTTTGCGCCAATGCTGGCCGGGCACGCGGTGAATGCGCAAACGTTGACGCAGTCATTGCTCGCCTTTCTGGTATTTTCGCTGTGTGCGTCCAGTGCCTACCTGCTCAACGATGCGCAGGATGTTGCAGCGGACCGGCTGCATCCAGTGAAGCGTCTGCGTCCCATCGCGGCAGGCCAGTTGCCCTTGCCGGTGGCCTACGCCAGTAGTGGATTGCTGGTGCTGGCGGCGCTGCTGTTGTCGCTACAGGCGGGCGCAGTGCCGGCATTTTTTGTGGCCATACTGGGCTATTTTCTTTTGACGCTGGCGTATTCCTTGCGTTTGAAACGCTGGTTGATGGTCGATATCGTTACGCTGGCCATTTTGTACACCTTGCGGATTCTCGGCGGCGGGGCGAGCACCGGCATCGCGCTGTCTTTCTGGCTTCTGACGTTTTCGTTTTTTCTGTTTCTGTCGCTGGCACTACTGAAGCGGCACAGTGAACTGCAGAACTTGCGATCGCGGGGCAAGCAGCGCTCGCATGGTCGAGGCTATGGCATCGAGGACAGCCTGCCTATCGGCATGATGGGCATGAACAGCGCGTTTTTGTCGGTACTGATTTTCGCGCTTTACTTTAACTCGGACAATGTGATCCGACTCTACAAACAGCCTGCCTATCTGTTTGCCATCATGCCCTTGCTGATCTTCTGGCTAGGGCGCATGTGGTTGCTTTCGTTTCGCGGTGAGGTCAATGAGGATCCACTGCTGTATGTCAGCCGGGATCCGGTGAGTCTGGCAGTGATCGGCATCAGTGCAACGCTGTGCGTGATGGGCAGTCTCTAGCTTTTGGTCTGCAGCAGGCCGATCCGCCCTTAAAAGCGATTCCAGTTGTTATGGCGATGTTCGGTCGCTTCCTTGAACAGGTGGCTGGCGCGCAAGCTGTCTTGCGGACTCAAGCCGTCGCCGAGCTGTACGGTCAGTGCCAGTTCCTGAATGGCGGGCGGATATTCGTGTTCGGCCGCTTCTTCCAGCAGCGCGCGGGCACGCTGACGATCCGCGGTCACGCCACGCCCCTCCTGATACAGGTAGGACAGTAAGAACATCGCGTGCGGGTTACCGCGTTCGCTGGCGATACCGAGCCAGTGCGCAGCTTGCCGGTCGTCACGCGCCACGCCTTCTCCATTCTTATACAGCAGCCCCAGCATGAGTGCGGCGCGGGCATGCTGCTGGCCGGCGGCCTGTGCGTACCAGTGGGCCGCTGCTGCCGGGGCGGGTGATACCCCGGCGACGCTGGCATTGCCGTTGCGTAGCATTTCGGCGAGCCGGAATGCCGCCTCGCTATCACCGGCCTGCGCCGCCTGCTCGAACAGCGCGATGGCCTGCTGGCGCTGCGCCGGGCGCGTCTGATACAGCAGCGCCAGTTCGCGTTGCGCGACGGGCAGTTGTTGTGCTGACCAGGCGATCAGCTTGCGTTCGGCGCTGGCATCGGCCTGCTGGGCAGCCTTCATGCTGACCGCTTCGATGTGTGCGGAGCTGGGCTTTTCCTGCTGAATCTGGCAGGCGGGCAGCGCGGCTGCAATCAGCACGGCACCAGCGAGCACAAGGACGGATTTCGACAAGGACATAGTGGGCACCAGACGTGCAATGGGTTGAAAATTGCCGTGGACTGCAGGCACAAGGGAGTCGCCGTAGCGACTCCCTCTAGCGACACTCCGGGCAGGTAGCTTATTTGCTCAGATCAACGCTGTACTTGGCATAGCCGCTGGCATCGAGTGCGCCTTCTGCCGTAATGCTGCTGATGCCACTGCTCTTGGCCAGTGCCAGATGGCCCGGTGCCGAGCGCAGAATCACCGGCCCGGCAGTGGCTACTTTGACGAAGCTCCAGCTGCGGGCGCTGCCGTTGGCGGCTAGCGTTACCTTGCCGCTGGTACTGCCCAGCGCGCTCAGGTAATTGCTGACGATAGTCTGGTTGGCATCGGGCGACTTGATGATGGTCTTGCTGCCATCGATGCCGGGCACGGCACCACCGCCACCGGCGCGGTAATCATTGGTGGCGACGATGAAATCATCACCGTCCGCCACGGCTTTGCCCAGATAGCTGAGGTTGACGATGCGGCTGCCCACCGGTTTGGTGACATCGATCTGGTAGGACAGGGCATTGTTCTCGGCGTAGAACACGTCGTAGTTGTAAATGGTGCCGTAGCTCGGTACCAGATCCTGTTCCGTGCTCAGCGCCGGATTGATCTGCGCGAACTGTTTGGCGGCCGTTTCCAGCCACGCCTTCAGGTCGGAACCCTTGATCTTCACCGCTTGCAGATTGTTGTTGCTGTACAGGTAGAGATCGCCCGGATTGCGCACTTGCAGGCCGATCGGTGCCGCAGGGCTGGCGCCCGGTGCCACGTCGGTGAAGTCGGTCGGGCCGTTACGGCCAGCCTTGAACGGCGCGCTGCAGGAAATGACCGGAATATTCTTGTAGCTGGCAAGAGTGGCATCGGTGCTGCTGGCGATGAATTTCTTCACGTAGTCGAGCTGCGCCTGATTCACCAGCTGGATCGCACTGACGTCACCGACCAGCGCGAAATAGGCCGACATTTCAAAGTCGGTGGCCACGCCCAGTGGCTGTTTGGCGTAGGCAATGGTGGCGGCGTGTTCGGTGGCCACCAGCGGGGCGATGCTGGCATCGACCTTGGCATTGGTCACCCCGTCCGTGTATTTGAAGCCGCGCGACTCCACCGTGGTCTTGGCAGGCTGGACCACCCATTTACCACCCGTGTAGGCCAGCGTCATTTTGATGATGCCCAGTCGGCGCCCCCAGCTCTGCGCCATGACGGTCGGTACGCCGTTGACGAAGCCGTTGATGGCATCGATTTTGGCGCTGGCCGGCAAGGCTGCGAAGGACGCGTCCAGTGCGGGCGCGCCAGTCTCTTTGCCTTTCGGGAAAATCAGGTGCGAGTGGCCGATCAGCAGCGCATCGATGCCGGTACTGGTCAGATGATAGCTGCCGTTTTCCATTTTCGGGCTATAGCTGCTCGGATCCAGACCGCCGTGCGACAGGGCGACGACCAGATCGGCGCCCTTGCTGCGCAGCTCCGGCACATACTGTTTAGCCGCTTCCTGCACGCCCGTAACCGCCACTTTGCCGGCCAGATTTTTCTGGTCCCAGTCGAGAATCTGCGGTGGCACAAAGCTCATGATGCCGATATTGATTTTGACGTCCAGCTTATTGCCGTCCGGCGTCACTGCCGAGAAGGTGCGCGGCAGCAGGCTGTATGGCTGCACGATAGGCTTGCCACTGGCTACGCCGGTGACGTTGGTCAGTACCAGCGGGAAGCTAGGGCCGCCGCAGTTGCCGGCTGGCTTGCTCACGCCGGGAATGCCGAAGTCGGTATTGGTGATCTGGCTCAGCAGAGGCAGGCCGTAGTTGAATTCGTGGTTGCCGAAGCCGCCGCCGTCATACTTCATGGCGTTCATGGCTTTATGCACGGCCATGGTCTCGCCGCAGCTGACGGGTTTGGTGACCGCCTGCAGGTCGCCCAGCAGGGTGCCCTGAATCACGTCGCCATCATCGAGCAGTACATTATTCGGGGTTTCGGCACGTGCAGCAGCGACCAGCGTGGCGGTACGCTCCATGCCCAGACTGGTATCTTCGGCCAGCGAGTAGTAGTTGTAGCTCATCACGTTGGCGTGCAGATCGGTGGTTTCCAGCAGGGCCAGCGTGACGGTCGTACCTTCGGGGATCGATGGGCCGTTTTTGTAGTCAGCGCCGCAACCAACCAGACCAGCGGCTGCCATGGCAGCCAGTAACACCACATTGCATTTCATCGTGACCTCAAATGGGAGAAATTTAAGGTGACGACTGTAGCGCCGGGCTATGACCGCTTCGTGACAATCTGCAAACGTTTCTTCGCTTGGATGTGAGCCGCCGTCGGCGTTGCGTCTATTCGTCTATTCGATCACGGCCGTATTGAAGCCGGGTGGCAGGGCGGCCGGTATCCACGCGCGCCCCACGTAGTTGCGCTGATGGCGGCTAGCCATCAGCATCATGTCGGATGGTGCCAGTGCCAGTTGGCGCTGCGGCGCGCCAGGTAGCGTGCTGGCTGGTTTGCTGTGATTGCTGAGCATGGTGTACTGGTCGCCCATCAAACTGTGCAGGTCGGGCAGGCTGGGGCCGTTCCAGCTGACGGCGAACACTATCCCTTGCAGATTGGCATACTCGCGCACCACGGTGCCGCTGGCCAGGCGGTTTTGGCTGACGGTGTAGACGGCGATACTGTCGGCGCTACGCGGCATGATGCTGCGCGCCACCATCTGGATGCCGCCCTGTCCGAACGAGGAGGGCGAGCTATCCAGTGCTGCATAGGCCAGTGCGCCTTGCAGGACCGAGAGAAACAACATGAGTAACAGTGCGCGGCGCATGATCTGCTCCTGTGCCTAAGAGAAGCCCAGTGTAGAGCCGCGCGGCGTTTTCTGCCGTTAGCGAGATGTAAGCAATCGTTACCTGTGGTGCTCGCTGACTGCATTAATTTTCTACCAGTAACTCCGCAGCGCCACCCACCAGAATCGCATCGCCCTCCAGCGCGGTGCGGATCAGACAGGGCTGACCCTGTGCGGCGCCCTGATACAGCGCCAGCGGCTGGCGCAACAGTAAGGTGAGCGCGCCTGCCGCGACACCGGTGGCCTGATCTTCCATGGCCGGGTCCGGATGATTGAAGTTGCGACCTTCCAGCGCGCCGTCACGACGGCGACACCAGACGTAGCAGCCATTCACGCCGTGCGTCTGGCCCCATGCCGTAATGGCCGCCAGATCGGGCTGGAGCGATTGCAAGGTGGCGCTGTCGGCCACTTCCAGCAGCAGCTTGGGACTGCCGACGGAGGCGATGTGTGGCGCCGAAGCGAGCTTGATGCCGGGCGCGGCTAGTAACTGTTCAGGCAAGTCGGGCGCGATGGCGACGGCTGGCACCGTTTGCGCTGCGAGCCGCACGAAGACTTGCTGGTCTTGCAGGGTCAGCGTCAGTAGCTGGCCGCTCAGGGCCGTGCGGACCTGTTGCTGTGGCTGCTGTGGCGACAGCAGCAGGCGTGCCGCCGCCAGCGTGGCATGCAGGCATAGCGGGCTGCGCGTGTGCGGATAGTAGTAGTCCAGCGTGATGGCGCCTTCCGCACT